>JAFYGD010000095.1 GCA_017543415.1 Eubacterium sp.
CTTCCGCACCGAATGCGTCAGCCCAGACCATGTCAAGAGTTTCCCGTCCTCTGTCGCCGTAACCGTAGCCCGTTGAAGAAACAAAATGGCTTTCGGAAATTCCGTGTTTAATAAACGCATTCTGAACCTTAAGCTGATTGTATTCGGTTATTCTTTCAATATTTTTAAACTGCTCTTCACAAAGTGCAAGCGCTCTGTCTGAAGCAGCTTCAATTCTTTCGTCAATTCTGAAAAAAGGTATCACTTATATATTCTCCATTTTTCTTTAGTTTCAAATCCGAGCTTGGCGTAAAACCTCTCATTGCTTTCGCTGTCGCACATAAGGTAAACTATTCCCTTTACGTCGCAGCAGATATAAGAAACAAGCGCTGAAGCGTAGCCCATACGTCTGAATTCCTTATCTGTTCTTACTGCGGTAAGAATACTGTAATCATCAATAATTGAAGAAAGTATGCCCGAAGAAACTGTGTAGCCGTCAACATTAAGTGTATAGGCTTTTGCCGTACCGTGCCTTACCCTGTGGCTGATATCAACATACCA
Source organism: Eubacterium sp. (assembly GCA_017543415.1). Classification (GTDB taxonomy): domain Bacteria; phylum Bacillota; class Clostridia; order Oscillospirales; family Acutalibacteraceae; genus Eubacterium_R. The sequence continues at coordinate 541 of JAFYGD010000095.1, forward strand.
GGCTTTGAAATCCTGTTCCTCGTAGTCGACAAAATTAAACAAATCCATAAGCTTCGGGTATTCGTCAACATCGGCGTTTAATAAAACAGGCTCACGCTTTGCAGTACAGGACATGACTACACCCTCTTCAAAACGCGGACTGAGCAGAAAGTCGTCTGAACACAGTATTGAATTGTATCCTCTGACGCAAAAGAAATGAACAAGCTCCTCGTTGTCAAACCCGCTGTCAAGCGCAAGCGTAAAATCCCCGTCAAGCTTTGACAGAACGGCAGTAATCTTACCATCAATTACCTGCTTGTAAAAGGTTGCGAACTGATATTTACAGCCGTAGGATTTTAAAAGCGAAAGAATACGCACAGTAAACAAATCGCGTTTGTGCCATTCGTCAAATGCATTAACGCTGTCAATTTTCTCAATCATATATCTTCGTTAAAAGTAAATTAATCAGTTTTCTTGTGTTTTCAATATCGCTTTTCTTTACAACGCTTGAAGCAGAATGAATATACCTGCTCGGTACGGAAACAGCCATAACGCGGCTTCCCTTTCCGCTAGACTGAATAGCGCCCGCGTCGTTACCGCCGGCAACAGCGGTCTTTGTCTGAACGGGAATGCCGTTTTTCTTTGCAAGGGTCATTCCGAGACTGAAAAGCTCTTTGTCATAAATAGTGCGCTTATCCATAAAGGAGATAACGGGTCCGTCTCCTAAAACACATACTCTGTCTGCGCCGCTAACGCCATCAAGGTCAGCAGCGGTGGTGCTTTCAAGAATTATTGCAATATCGCTCTGAACGGAATAAGAAGTACACTTTGAGCCGCGGAGACCGACCTCCTCCTGAACGTTAAAGCAAAAATATGTGTCATATTCAAGCTCGCTTTTAATAAGCTCAATCATAAGCATACAGCCTATGCGGTCGTCAAGCGCTTTTGACTTTATAAAACCGTTGCCAAACTCATAATAATCGCTGTCAAAGTAAACAAAATCACCAAGTGATACCGCTTTTTCAGCCTCCTCTTTTGACGAAGCGCCGATATCAATTAAAAGCTTGTCAACTGCGGGGCATTTCTTTCTTTCCTCATCAGAAAGAAGATGATACGCTTTATCGGCAATTACGCCTTTAACGCCGCTGCCGACAGTTACAACACGGTCAATACAAACGCGTCTGTCAATTCCGCCGACAGTTGCAAAGCGAAGATAGCCCTCGTCCGTTATTCCCGTAACGATAAATCCTACCTCGTCCATATGGGCGTTAAAACTGACTTTTTTATTCGGTCTCTTTCTGCCTTTTTTAAATGCTATTACAGAGCCGAGCGCATCAACGCTGTACTCGCAGTAATCCTTTATTTCATTGATTATATAATTCCTGACGGCGCCTTCGTCGCCGGAAGTACCGTTTAAAAGGCATAATTCTTTAAGCATTTACCTCACCCGTCCTTTCTTTTACATAAGCGGCAATAAGCTTTGCCGTATTTTCAACGTCGGTAATATCAATTACCTCAACGGGAGAGTGCATATATTTTTCGGGAATTGAAATAAGAGCGGTACGTATTCCGCTTTGAGTCAGGGATATTTCATCAGCGTTAGTTCCCGTATGTCCTCCGCCCATAACCTCGCACTGATACGGAATGCCGTTCTTTTCTGCAAGCTCAACGAGCTTTTTACTCATTGTAGCGTCAAGTATGGGAGAAAAACCGACCATAGGACCTTTTCCGATTTCACCGCATTCGGATTTCTTACAAAGCGGTGACCAGCCGAAGGAAACGTCAACGGCTATTGCCTCGTCGGCATCCTTTGCGTATGCGCCAACAGACGCACCTCTGCAGCCGACCTCTTCCTGTGAAGAAAACATAACGGTTACTTTAGCGTCAACGTCTTTAAGCAAATCGAGCGCAAGGATAATTGAAGCAACGCCGCACCTGTCGTCAAGAACCGAGCTTGAAAGCTGGTTGCCCAACAGTTTTGTAAAGTTACGCTTAAATGTAACTCTGTCGCCGGGTGAAATCAGCTTTTCGGCTTCTTCCTTGGTTAAACCTATATCAATGGAAATATCTTCGGTTTTCGGGGCCTTAAAGTCCTCATCGTCCTTCTGAAGATGCGGCGGCAGGGTTGAAATTACGCCTTTAAGCTCTTTTTTGCCCCAGACGGAAACCTCATAGCCTAGGAGCATTCTTGCGTCTATTCCCCCGCACCTGTCAATCTTAACGAAGCCGTCGTCGCTGATAGACTTGACAATCATTCCGATTTCATCAAGATGCGCGTCAAGAAGGAAATGATAACCGTTTCCGAAGGTACAGTAAACGTTATTCATGCTGTCAACCGTAACCTCGCCGTATTCCTTAAGAATAGAGCAAAGCACATCTGTAACGTTTTCCTCCGCGCCGCTGACGCCGACTGAGGAGGTTAATTCTTTTAATAATTCTGTTGTGTTCATATTAATCCTCAAACTCATTTACTAATTTTTTAAATTCCCTGCCTCTGTATTCAAAGGTTTTGAACTGGTCAAAGGCAGGACAAGCCGGGCAAAGTGAAACTATATCGCCCTGCTTTGCATTTTCTTTTGCTTTAATCAACGCTTCCTGCATTGTTTCAACTCTTATTATTTCAAGACCGCTATCCTTATAACCTTCGTCAGCAATAACCGTATTGTAAATCTTATCGGCGGTTGCTCCGTTTAAAACAAGAAGTTTAACGTATTTAAGTATAAAAGGCACCATTTCGCTCATATCGTTACCCTTGTCGGAACCGCCCATAATAACGATTATCTTTTCGCCGAAAGCCTTCAGTCCACTGATAACTCGCGAGGGCGAGGTTGCAATACTGTCGTTATAGTATTTAACACCCTTGTATTCGCGAACGAATTCAATTCTGTGTTCAACTCCGCCGAAGGTCTGCGCAATTTTTTTAACGGTTTCGGGTTTAACATCGCCCCAAACTGCTGAAATTGCAGTACAGTAATTCTCAATATTATGCTCGCCGGGTATTTTTATATCGCTTTTATTCATTACAAGCGTTTTATTTCCGCTTTCGGCGTAATAAATATTACCGGTTTCCCTGTCAAGATAAGCGCCGTTTTCAACAGGATGTTTAACTGAAAACTGATAAAGCCTGCCCCTTACATCATACCTCATATCGTGATAAACCAGATTGCCTATTGAATAATCGCAGTCAGCGTTAAGCACTGTTCTCTGCTCTGCGCTCTGATAAATCAGAATATTGCGCTTTGAATCAACGTATTCATCAAGCGAGATATGGTGGTCAAGGTGAGTGCTTTCAATATTAGTAACAACTGCAACGTCAGGCTTATTAGCAAGATTGCCCATTGTTAAAAGCTGAAATGAGGACAGCTCGACAACGGCGATGTCGTTTTCGCATATTTCATCAAGTGCGGGCATAAGCGCCTTGCCAATGTTACCGCCGAGGAAAACTCGGTTGCCCTCGGCTTCAAGCATTTTTGAAATAAGAGTTGTCGTTGTGGTTTTTCCGTTTGAGCCCGTTACTGCGAAAATCTTACACGGACAGTATTTAAAAAACACTTCCATTTCAGTAGTAACGGTCTGACCTCGTTTAATACATTCGGAATACCAAGGATTCTGGAACGGAATAATCCCGTGGGAACGGAAAACAACGTCCATTTGCGACAGAATATCAAGATAGTTTTCGCCTAAAATAAACTTAATACCGAGCTTTTCAAGCCTGGCGCAGTCTTCGGCGCCTATATATTCCCTGTCCCTTTTGTCAAGCGCATAAACCTCAACGCCGTGCTTTGCAAGGAATTCGGCGCAGGGTTTGTTTGCAACGCCCATACCGACAAAAGCGACCTTTTTATCTTTAATTGTTTCAATATACTTTTCAGCAGGTGTCATATTATTATTACCTTTCATAGTATTTTCCGTTTTTGAATTCATTAATATCAAAGCTTTTAAGCTTGTTTTCAAGTTCCGACTGATACGGCAGCTTATCTCCCGAAGCAAGGCGGGATTCTATTGGCAAGTCGCATTTCAAAACATAACGTGCAACAA
>JAFYGD010000096.1 GCA_017543415.1 Eubacterium sp.
GGCGGCGACCGCTATTCATTGAGAATCCCGAAGGAAGAGGTTGAGCTTATACATAAAGCCTGCGCCGCGTTTGACAATGTAATTGTAAATATTATCGGCGGCAGCGCGTATGTAATTGAGGAATGGAAGGACGAAGCAGACGCAATTCTTCATTCGTTTTACAGCGGAATGGAGGGCGGCAACGCTCTTGCAGAGCTCATTTCGGGCAGGGCGAACCCCTGCGGACACCTCCCGTTTACAATGGCAAAGGATGAAAACGATTATCCCGATTTCCTTTTTCCTAGCGCAAAAACAAGGGATATTACCTACGGCTATTACCACGGCTACACCCTGCTTGATAAGGACGGAAAAAAAGCCGCTTATCCCTTTGGCTTCGGACTTTCTTATACGGATTTCAAATATACTTATATCAAAGCAAGGGAATGCGGCGACACGGTTGAAATTTCGCTTAAAATTCAGAACACGGGAGAGCTTGACGGCAAAACGGTTGTTCAGGTTTACGCAGGAGCTCAGGGCGACCACCCCGTAAAGCTGCTTAAAGGTTTTAAGAAAGTATTTGTTCCCGCGGGCGAAAGCGTCAGCGAAAAGGTTATAATAAATAAAAACGATTTGAAATTCTATGAGCCTGACAATAAAGAATGGTATCTTGAAGATAAATATACCTTCTTTGTCGGTCAGGACAGTGAAAATACAAAGGCAGTGACTTTATGAATTACTTTATCGGAATTGACCTCGGCACATCGGCGGTCAAGCTGATTTTAACTGACGAAAACGCCGGAATAATCAAAACCGTTTCAAAGGAATATCCGCTTTATTTTCCCCGCCCCAACCGGAGCGAGCAGAACCCGGACGATTGGTGGAAGGCAGTTTGCGACGGTATTGAGGAAATAATTGAAGGCCTTGAGCCCGAAAGCATACGCGCAATAGGCGTGGGCGGCCAGATGCACGGCCTTGTTATGCTTGACGAAAACGGCTTCGTTTTACGCCCCGCTATTCTGTGGAACGATACAAGAACGGGGAAGGAAACCGATTACCTGAACAACGTTATCGGCAAAGACAGGCTTCAGGCATTAACGGGCAATATTGCCTTTGCGGGTTTTACCGCTCCCAAAATCCTGTGGGTTAAAGAAAACGAGCCCGAGGTATTTGAAAAATGCAGAAAAATCTGCCTGCCCAAGGATTACATTAACTTTAAGCTTACAAGCGCGTTCGCTACCGACGTAAGCGACGCTTCGGGCACGCTGTATTTTGACGTTGAAAACAGAAAATGGTCGGCGGAGATGCTTGAAATCCTCGGCATTGACGAAGACGTTTTGCCAAGGGTCTGCGAAAGCGCCGAGGTTATAGGCAAAACAAACCTTTTCGGCCTTGACGCTGACGTTGTAGCGGGAGCGGGAGATAACGCCGCCGCTGCAATAGGAACCAACACCGTAAACGAAGGTCAGTGCAACATTTCACTCGGTACAAGCGGAACGGTGTTTATACCCACCGACGGCTACGTTAAAACCGAAAACCCCGCGCTTCACTCCTTTTGCCACGCAAACGGAAGGTATCACCTTATGGGCTGTATCCTTTCCGCAGCAAGCTGTAACAAATGGCTTAATGAAACCGTGTTTGAAGCGCCGTACAACGTAGGAACGGGGGAAGAAAACGATTTGTTTTTCCTTCCCTATATGTCGGGCGAGCGTTGTCCCCACAATGACGGAAACGTTAAGGGCGCGTTCATAGGAATAACCCACGCAACTTCAAGGGAGAATATGCAAAGAGCCGTTTTTGAGGGCGTTTCCTTTGCCATCAGGGATTGCCTTGAGCTCTGCCCGAACGAAATAAAAAAAGCCACGGTCTGCGGCGGCGGAACAAAAAGCAGGGAGTGGATGCAGATTTTAGCGGATATCCTCGGCATTGAGCTTTCCGTTATTCAAAACGAGGGCCCTGCGCTCGGCGGCGCGCTGCTTGCAGCGGGCAAAGCCGTTAATCCGAAAATAGAATTTACGGTAAAACCAAGCGGTTTAACCGAAAAATATAATAAAAAATACGAAAAATTCAGACAGCTTTATCCGCTGCTGAAACCGTTTTACAAGGAGGACTGATTATGAAAAACATCCCTGATATTAAACTCGGTATTATTGCCGTGAGCCGCGACTGCTTTCCGATTGAGCTTTCGGTAAAAAGGCGCGAGGCTATTGTTAACGCCTTTGACGGCGAGCTTTACGAGTGTCCCGTTACCGTTGAAAACGAGCTTGATATGCTTGACGCCGTTACGGACGTAACGCTTGAGGAGTGTAACGCTCTTGTTGTGTTTCTCGGTAACTTCGGCCCCGAAACTCCCGAAACCCTTATTGCCGAAAACTTTGACGGGCCCGTTATGTATGTTGCCGCTGCGGAGGGCGACGGCGATTTGATTAACGGCAGGGGAGACGCTTTTTGCGGTATGCTCAACTGCTCGTACAATCTTGCAATGCGTCATCTTGACGCTTACATACCCTCTTATCCCGTAGGCACGGCTGACGATATTGCAAAAATGATAGCCGATTTTATTCCGATTGCAAGGGCGGTTATCGGCGTTAAGAATTTAAAGATAATCACCTTCGGTCCCCGTCCGCAGGATTTCTTTGCCTGCAACGCTCCGATTAAAGGACTGTATGAGCTCGGCGTTGAAATTGAGGAAAACAGCGAGCTTGACCTGCTTGTTGCCTATAAAGCTCACGAGGGCGACGCGCGCATTCCCGGGGTTTGCGAGGATATGGCAAACGAGCTCGGTACAAAGGGTAATAACTATCCGGAAATGCTGCCGAGAATGGCGCAGTTTGAACTCACCCTGCTTGACTGGGCGGAGGAGCATAAGGGCGCAAGGGAATTTGTTGTGTTTGCAGATAAATGCTGGCCCGCATTTCCCGAGCAGTTCGGCTTTGAGCCGTGCTATGTAAACTCAAGGCTTGCAAGCCGCGGAATTCCCGTTGCGTGCGAGGTTGATATTTACGGCGCGCTTTCGGAATACATAGGCTCCTGCATTTCTGCAGACGCGGTAACGCTTCTTGATATTAACAACTCCGTTCCCGCTTCGCTTTACGAAAAAGAGATTAAGGGCAAAACGGATTACGCTTTAACGGATACCTTTATGGCGTTCCACTGCGGCAACACTCCGTCCTGCAAAATGTGCGCGGACAGAGCCGTTAAGTACCAGCTTATTCAGCACAGACTTCTTGAACCCGAGGGAAGCGAGCCTGATTTCACGCGCGGCACTCTTGAGGGCGATATTGCCGCGGGCGACATTACCTTCTACCGCCTTCAGTGCGACAGCGAGGGTAACCTCAGAAGCTATATTGCACAGGGAGAAATCCTTGACGTACCTACGGGCTCATTCGGCGGAATAGGCGTTTTTGCAATTCCCGAAATGGGCAGATTCTATCGCCATGTGCTTATTGAAAAGCATTTCCCGCACCACGGCGCAGTTGCCTTCGGTCATTACGGCAAGGCGCTTTATGAGGTGTTCCGTTTCCTCGGCGTTAAGGATATTGCCTACAATCAGCCGAAAGCAATGCTTTATAAAACCGAAAACCCGTTTGAATAAACACATTTTTTAAAAAGTTGCGTAATATGTTTATGAGAATATTACGGAACGAAGTGAAACAATGTTAGGCTTAGGACTTATGATACCGTTTGCCGGCACCGCACTCGGTGCGGCAATGGTATTCCTGATGAAAAACGAAATAAACCAAAAGCTTGAAAAGTTGCTCCTCGGCTTTGCGTCGGGAGTGATGATAGCGGCTTCTGTATGGTCGCTTCTACTACCGTCCATTGAAATGTCAGAGGGCTACAGGTTTAAATTCCTTCCCGCGGCTGTCGGCTTTCTTTTCGGCGTTGCGTTTCTGCTTGTGCTTGACAGCGTGATACCGCACCTTCACATTGATAAATCGCAGGAGGGAATAAAAACCTCAAAGCTGAAAAAAACTACAATGATGACTCTTGCCGTTACCCTCCATAACATACCCGAGGGTATGGCGGTCGGCGTAACGCTGGCAGCGGCTCTTAACAGCAGCTCCAAAGTAACAATGGCGGCGGCAACGGCGCTTTCGGTAGGTATTGCAATTCAGAATTTCCCCGAAGGCGCAATTATCTCAATGCCGCTTAAAAGCGAAGGCGCTTCAAAGGGAAAAGCATTTTTGCTCGGTATGCTTTCAGGCGCAGTGGAGCCCGTTTTCGGGCTTATTACGGTTTTGCTTACAAGCACCGTGCTGACTGCGCTGCCTTATCTTCTTTCCTTTGCGGCGGGCGCTATGATTTACGTTGTTGTTGAGGAACTTATACCCGATTCTCAAACGGGTAAGCATTCAAATATTGCAACGGTAGGCCTTGCGGTAGGCTTTGTTACAATGATGATTCTGGACGTTTATTTCGGATAGTATAAAGAGGACGGATTATGTTTATAACAGTTAACGGAGTTAAGCTCTACTATGAAAAAAGCGGCAGCGGCAGACCGCTTATTATGGCGCATTGCAACAGTATGACGCATAAGATTTTCAAAAAGGCGGTAAAGGTGCTTGAAAAGCATTTTACCGTTTACTGCCCCGATACCCGCGGCCACGGTAAAAGCGAAAAGGTCAGCGTTCTTCACTATGAGGATATGGCGGAGGATATGGCGCAGTTTATCAAAGCGCTTGAAATTGAAAAGCCGGTGTTTTACGGCTTTTCGGACGGGGGAATTACGGGGCTTATTCTCGCTTACCGTTACCCCGAGCTCCTTTCCGCGCTTATTGTAAGCGGCGCAAGCCTTAATCCCGACAGCACCAAGGATTTACCTATGAAATTCTTTAAGCTGTGGAGCCACGTTGACCGCAGCGACAAAATGCGTATTATGATGCGCGAGCCCGATATTACGGACGAAATACTTGAAGGAATTAACGTGCCGACCTTTGTAACCGCAGGTGAAAAGGATGTAATAAAACTCTCCCATACAGAGCATATTGCAAAAACAATCCCCGGCGCAACGCTGAAGATTTTTCCGAAAACGGGGCACAGCGGTTATATTATGAACAGTACAAAGATTGCGGATTATATTTTATCTGTTATTGATTAGCCTTGCAAAAGGAGCCGTGTAATATGAAACCGTGGGAATCAATTTCACTTGTTGAATATACAGAAAAGGAAGAAATCCTGCATACCGCAACGCACGCGGCGGGGCTGATACTCTGCGGCTTTATTGTTGCGCGTTGCCTTGTTCCTTCGGTTATGAGCGGAGACGTAATGCGTATTATCTGCGCATCGCTGTACTTCTTCGGAACAACGGTTATGTTTCTGACCTCCGTTTTGTACCACGCGGCAAAAGAGGAAAAAAGCAAAAAGCTGCTCCGCCTTCTTGACCACTGTATGATATTTTTTGCGGTAGCGGGCACGGCAACGGGCTGCGTTCCTACCGTTTTTGAAACCGCAGGCAAAACCGCAGCGGTTTTAATGGCGGCGTTTGCCTGGGCGGGCGCGCTCAGCGGGTTGTTTTTAACTGTTTTTTCGTTTAAAAAAACACGCGCTCTTCAGATGGTTCTGTATATCGGCACTGCCCTTGCCTGCGCAATAGCGGGCGGAAAGGCGTTTAAGGTTTTGCCGAAGGACGCGTTTTATCACCTGCTTTTGGGCGGAGCGTTTCTTCTGCTCGGGGCTGCGCTTTACGGAATAGGCAAAAAGAAAAAATATTTTCATGCGGTTTTTCACGTTTTTATTGATATAGGACTTACCGTTTTCTTCCTCGGAATACAAAAATACTGCTTTTAACAAATAAAAAACAGCCTGACGGCTGTTTTTTATTTGTTATCGGGTACGAAAACGGTTACGGTTGTACCGCCCGGGGAGGATTCAATTTTCAGCGTTCCGCCAACGTGCTTGTTCAGTCGCTCGCGGATGTTCGCCAGCGTGCTGTTCGGCTCAATGCTGTCGGGGTCAAAGCCCACTCCGTTATCCTTTACGGTAATTTCGCTGCCGGCTTCGGTTTTACGCGTTTTTACCGAAACGCAAAGCGCCTGAGAATCGGGGTTCAATCCGTGCTTTACAGCGTTTTCAACGAGCGGCTGCAGGGTCAGCGGAGGAAGAAAAAAGTCGGTGTGCGGCGTATCGTAATCAACGCTCAGCCGCTCACCTATCTGCGCAACGGAAACGTTAACATACATGCGCGTGTGTTCTAACTCCTCGGTAAAGGGTATGGGTTTTTCGCTTACAACGGCGTTAAAGATTTTACGCATATAATTTGTAAAGTCAAGCGTGATTTGCTGCGCCTTTTTCGGGTCCTGCTCGCAAAGGTAGTAAATGCTCGTCATTGTATTGTAAATAAAATGCGGCCGCATCTGAAGCACGGTAATTTTTGAACGCTGGTCCAAAATTTCCTTTTGCTGCTGCATATACTGTTTAATCTGTTCGGAAAGCGTTACGGCGTAAAGCGTTGCAGAGCAGCTGATAGTTGCAACAATAACAAAAATCATTGTATCAAAAAACGGATGCAGAATCAAAGCGATTTCTATAGGACCCAGATAGAATAAAAAGTGAGTAAACGACCTTTTTGAAATACAGTTTCTGTAATGGAACAGAGCCGCAATATTCAGCGTCATTATTCCCAGAACCGGAATCATCAGCAGAAAATGCAGCGGTCCGCGTACGAATTTGTTTTCGGGCGTTAGATAGTACATAGAGTCCGTAAACTGCGCAATATGAAGTACAACAAAATAAATCATCCACAGAATTAGCGCGGTGCGGAAAAAAGCGTTTTTATTCGGCGTTTTGCCGCATTGATAAAGCAAATGGCTTGTCATCAGAACGAAAATCAGGGAAGGAATAAAATACTCAAAATACGTAATAATCTTTTCTATAAGAATATATTCCGGCTTTCCGTACGAAAAACAGTCGCCTATACAGGTTATCAAAAACAAAGAAACCAGTATGTAAAAGCCGATAAAATAGCCTTTTCTTCTTCCGCCGATAGCGGGAAGCGTTACTGTAGCAACGGTTCCCATTATAATTATTCCAATAAAAGCGCCGATTGTTAAAGAAGCTAAAAATATTTCAAGCATATGTTTTTACCTCCCTATATAATCGGGTATCTCAGCTGCCCGAGCTGCTCCTTAAGGCTTTCTTCGGTAAGCGGCTTCAGCATAAAACCGCTTGCTCCCGTACCCCAGGCGTCAAATGAATAATCAACGTATGCCGTAAGGTAAATTACGTTGGTCTGCGGATTGATTTCAAGCAGCCTTTTGCATAAATCCAGACCGCTTGCCGAGCCGAGCTCAACGTCAAGAATTGCAAGCGAAACGCGGTGCGCCTTTGCGTATTCAACGGCTTCGGACGGGCGTGTAAAGCCGATAACCTTTGCACCGGGAATAGTTCTTTCAATA
>JAFYGD010000097.1 GCA_017543415.1 Eubacterium sp.
GTAAAAATACTGTTGCCGAATTCGTCTTTGCTGAGTACACTGTCTATTTTCTTTTTGATTTCAAGCGAAGGGTCAAGAGCTGCGTAGTACGCAAGCGAAGCTTCGTCTGCATCAACCTCCCACCCCTGGCAGCAGCTGTCGGGACATGCGCCCGCAATACATTTGAAATCCTTATAAAAGCTCGGTTTTATAATCCTCATACTTTATTCCCGCAAGTTTATTATTCTTGTATCTTTTATCGTTGGTAACGTCCTTTATAACCTCTATTTCGGGCGGAAGCTCATACTTTTCGTCAATGCTTTTCAGCTCAAGCTCAAGCGTTGCCCTGTCGTCCCAGAAATCGTAAATATCGAGTTCAAAAAACTGTCCTTTATATAAAAAGCAATATCTCTTTTTATTTATCGCGTGTTTTGTTTCATCACGTTTATCCAACAGCTTTTTATATTCATATTCACTTATTCTGTTTTCATATTCCTTTGAAACAGCAGGGTTTATTCTGATTTTTACGGTTTCAATATATCTGACGGTATCCCCTGTTTTTCTTTTGCGTATACGATGGCTTTCATTATCACCCTTCAGATAAACCTGTTCAATTTCGGATTCAACGCCTCCGTATTTTCTGAAAAAGCTGCTGTCGGGAAGCTTGATTAATAGCTTTATTTCGCACTCTATGCCTTTAAACAAGTAATCTATTTCCTCTGTAAGCTTTTCTGTGCTTCTGACACAGCGGAGATGAGGATGAGCGCACCACCGACGGGAGGCATTTTCACTATATGGATGAACTAAAAAGGCTGCGTCATAACTAACCATTGTTTCAATATCAGCCTTAAAGTCGGAATTGAAAACGGTAATTTCACAGCCTTGATATGAATATTGAATTTCTGAATCGGTAATAACTGCAATATTCATTATATATTCTCTTTTTTACTCATTTTTTCGCACATCATACGTGCAACCTTATAAACGTCTCCGCAGCCAAGAGTGATAACAAGGTCGCCCTCCTCTACGTTATCGCAGACGTAATCACATATTTCCTCAAAGGTATCAAGCTGAACAGCTCCGTCAATCTTTGAGCTTAAATCGGTAGCTTTAATGCCGATAGTGTTAACCTCGCGCGAACCCATAATTGCGCTGATAACGCATTTATCTGCAATGGCAAGCACCTTTGCAAAATCGTCAAGAAGCTTTGCGGTACGGCTGAAGGTAAACGGCTGATGAACAGCCCAGACGCGCTTGTATCCCATCTTCTTAGCCGCTTCAAGCGTAACCTTGAGTTCAGCGGGATGATGAGCGTAATCGTCCGCAAATGTAACTCCGCAGTAGGTTCCGAGCAGCTCAAAGCGCCTGCCGGCACCGCCGAATTTGCTTAAGCCCTCACATATTTTTTCAACGTCCGCACCGCTTTCATACGAAGCGGCGAAAGCGCAAAGAGAATTGAGAACGTTATGCTCGCCGGGTACGGAAAGCCTTATATGAGCAATGTATTCGCCGTTGTGAACAACATCGTATTCGGTATGGAAACCGTCTGCAAAAACAACGTTTTCAGCTATCCAGTCGTTATCCTTTCCTCTGCCGACTGAAATCATTTTTTTGCCTTCAAGGCCTTTAAGGGTGTCAACGGTGTTGGCGTCGTCGCCGTTATATATAACAGTCTTGGTTGTAAGCTCTGCGAACTTCCTGAACGACTTTTTTATATTATCAAGATTTCCGAAGAAATCAAGGTGGTCCTCGTCAACGTTTAAAAGAACGCAGATATCGGGATTCATTGAAAGGAAGGTATTATTAAACTCACAGCTTTCGCATACGAAGTTTTCGCTTTTGCCGAATCTTCCGTAAGCGTTGATTGCAGGCAGCTTGCCGCCGATAACGGCAGAAGGGTCAAGCCCCGCTTCAAGAAGCACCTGGGTAATCATTGAGGTAGTTGTGGTTTTACCGTGAGTACCGCAAACGCCTATGCAGTTTGTAAAAAGCCTGCTTAAAAAGCCGAGAGCTTCCGCACGCTCAAAGGTTGGGAAATTAGCCTTTGCGTATTCAAGCTCCTCGTTACCCTTAAGAATAGCATTAGTATAAATAACAAGGTCGGTATCGTCGGCAATATTCTCCTTAACCTGACCGAGGTAAACCTTCGCTCCTTCACGTTCAATTCTTCTGAAGGTTTCGGTATCGTTATTGTCCGAGCCTGAAACCTCATAACCGAGTGAAAGCATAATCTCGGCAACCGGGCACATACCCGAACCGCCGATTCCTATAAAATGAAGCTTTTTTGCTTTCTTAATAAGTTCGTCTATATTATTCAAGGAAAATCCTCCTGTAATTTCAATTCAATATATTATACATCATATGAACTCAAAAATAAACACTTTTTTAAATTAATTCTCATAAAATGGAAAAGGCAGAGCATGCCGATTAAACCGAAGAGGTGTTTATTTTGAATAAAAGGTTTATTACCCCCGACCTTACTGACGGAAGAATTGTTTATGCAGCCGATTATCTTGAACAAAGCGGCTGTGAAAGGGTTGAACAGCTACGCAACGCAGATTTCGTTTTGCTCGGTGTTAATCCTAAAGCGCGGTTTTTTGAATATTCACTGCCGATATTTGCAGGAAACGTTGAAAAAACGGGCGTTTTTGACTATACGAAGGACGAAGCATTTGCAACTCAAAACGCATATTTTACCGCTGAAGGCGCAGTTGCATCGGCAATTGCCGAAAGCAAAATAAGCCTGATAAATTCAAAAGTACTGATTATAGGCTACGGAAGAATCGGCAAAGCGCTGCACCGCTGTCTTTCCGTATTTACAAACAATATCACTGTTTGCGTAAGAAAGCCCGAAGCTGCAACGCTTGCGCGTTGTAACGGCGCAGATGTTATGACTTTTGAAGAACTTAAATACAAAAGTGATTTTGAATATATTTTCAACACGGTACCCCACCCCGTACTTTCTCAAACCGAGCTTAAGTCTTTCAATAAAAGTGTATTACTTATTGAGCTTGCCTCATTTCCCGGCGGGATTGACAGGCATTTTGCAGAGCATTACAGCTTAAAGCTCCTTGTGCTGCGCGGGGTACCGTCAATGTATTCTCCCGTAAGTGCGGGAATAACAGTAGGAAAAACCGTTGAAAGAATGATAAAGGAGGTTATCGTTTGAAAATAGGATATTGCCTGACGGGCTCGTTTTGTACCTTTTCAAAAAGTATCAAAACTCTTAAAGACCTTGTAAATGCAGGTCATACTGTTACGCCCGTTATGAGCGAAAACGCATATTCAACCGACACCCGTTTCGGCACAGCGGAGAATTTTTGCAGACAGCTTGAAGAAATAACCGGTAACGGAATAATTCGCACTATAGCAAGCGCTGAACCTATAGGACCGAAAAGGCTTTTTGACGTTCTTTGCGTTGTACCCTGTACGGGCAACACGCTTGCAAAGCTTTCCTCGGGTATTGCCGACACATCGGTAACAATGGCGGTTAAATCACATCTGCGCAATTCAAGGCCCGTTGTAGTAGGCGTTTCAACAAATGACGCGCTCGGCGCGGCAGCTAAAAACATAGGCGCTTTGATGAACTGCAAAAACTACTATTTTGTACCATTTACAATGGACGACTGCATTAACAAGCCGCGCTCAATGGTCTGCGATTTTTCAAAGGTGCTTCAGACTGTAGAAGGCGCTTACAAAGGCATTGAACCTGTACAAAAAATATTTTGATTATATATTGACATAGTTATTGAAAAATTATATATTTAATATATTAATTGTAATCAATTAAAATCGGGGAGAGGCATTTGCCTTGTATCAAAGAAGGAAGTGCATAGTTGAAAAAGAAGATTATTGATTTAAGGAATTTAACAGTTAGCTACGGCGACAATACCGTGCTTGAAAATTTGGATTTATTTATTTACGAAAAAGAGTTTATAACGCTGCTTGGTCCCTCGGGCTGTGGTAAAACCACTACCCTTCGCGCTATTGCGGGCTTTCTTAAGCCTGACAGCGGAGATATTATTTTTGAGGGCAAAAGGATAAACGACCTTCCCGCTCACAAGCGCAAGGTTAACACTATCTTTCAGCGTTATGCTCTTTTTTCTCATTTAAACGTGTATGAAAACATTGCCTTCGGTCCGAAGCTTCAGAAGGCTTCTAAAGAAGAGGTAAGGAAAACCGTTGCAAAAATGCTTGAGCTCGTTAACCTCAAGGGCTTTGAAAAGCGTGAAATTGACAGCCTTTCGGGCGGTCAGCAGCAAAGGGTTGCAATAGCAAGGGCGCTTGCAAACAAGCCCCACGTTCTTCTTCTTGACGAGCCGCTCGGCGCGCTTGACCTCAAACTGAGGAAGGATATGCAGCGCGAGCTTAAAAACATTCAGCAGGAACTCGGCATTACCTTTATTTACGTAACGCACGACCAAGAGGAAGCCCTTTCAATGAGCGATACCGTTGTTGTAATGGACAAGGGTAAAATTCAGCAAATCGGCTCCCCCGAGGACATATATAACGAGCCCGTAAACGCCTTTGTTGCAGACTTTATCGGCGAATCAAACATTGTTGACGCAATAATGCTTGAGGACTTCAGCGTTACCTTCGGCGGCGTAAAGTTCAAATGTCTTGACAGCGGCTTTGAAAAGAACGAGTTTGTCGAAGCCGTTATACGCCCCGAGGATATTAAGATTGTTGAGCCCGGTTCAGCTGCTTCGCTGACGGGTAAAATTACAAGCGTTACTTTTAAAGGCGTTCACTTTGAGGTTCTCGTTGATGTTGACGGCTTTATCTGGATGATTCAGACAACACAGGAAGGACTTAAGGTTGACGAAACGATAGGTATGTATATTGAGCCTGACGCTATTCATATTATGAAGCGCAGCGAGTATTCGGGCGAATTCGGCGACTATTCCTCATTCTCCGATGAAATGGACCATATTTCGGACGCGGACTATGACTGGGACGAGGAAAAAGACGGTGAATAGAAGCTTTGCAAAGAGGCTGCTTGACAAGCCGTATTTCTTATGGTCGGCACTCTTTATTATTGCACCGCTTATAATGGTTGCATTTTACGCGTTTACCGATAAAAGCGGAGCCTTTTCATTAAATTCCTTCAGTCAGATAATTGACTATCTCCCCACAATTTTACTTTCTATTCTTTACGGTCTTGTTGCAACCGTAATCTGCATAATACTCGGCTATCCGTTTGCGTATCTCCTTTCAAAGCATACTAAAAGGACGCAAAGAACGATAGTTCTTCTTGTTATGCTTCCGATGTGGATGAACTTTCTTATCCGCACCTATTCGCTTATGACTATCCTCGGCGATACGGGAGTTCTCAACGGACTGTTTTCGGCTCTGGGCTTACTTAAAACCGTTGACGGTGAAGCTGTTCCGCTTCATATGATTAACACTCCGGGAGCGGTAATACTCGGTATGGTTTACAACTTTTTACCCTATATGATTCTGCCGATATATTCCGTACTTTCAAAGGTTGACAATTCGCTGCTTGAAGCTGCGCAGGACCTCGGTTCAAGCAAGCTTCATACAATACGCAGAATTGTTCTTCCCCTTTCCCTGCCCGGCTTGCTTTCGGGTATAACTATGGTATTTGTTCCCTGCGTTTCAACCTTCTATATTACGCAGAAGCTCGGCGGCGGACAGATAGTTTTAATAGGCGACGTTATTGAAAGCCAGTTCCAGAGCGCAAACAACTACAATTTAGGCGCGGCTTTAAGCTTCGTTTTAATGATACTCATTTTCATTTGCCTCGGCATTGTAAATTACTTTGACGACGGCAAGGAAGGCGACGGAGGTGTTGTTATATGAAAAACAAAACCTCACTGCTTTCAAAGGCCTATATGGCGCTCATTTTTATTTTTCTTTACGCTCCGATAGGCGTAATGATGGCGTTTTCCTTTAACAGCTCCTCAAGCACTTATCAGATGAGCGGCTTTTCCGATTACTGGTGGAAAAGAATGTTCCTTGATTCGGCGGCTATGAGCTCGCTTAAAAACACAATTATTCTTGCTGTTGCAACAACCATATGCTCTGTGCTTTTGGGTACTCTTGCTTCAGTCGGACTTTTCTATTCAAAAAACAATCTTTACAAAAAAGCAATGATGACGGCAACTAACATCCCGCTAATGAACCCCGAAATTGTTACGGGTATTTCAATGATGCTGCTGTTCGTTTTTGCGGGCACGCTTATTCATAAAAGCGAGGTACTCGGCTTTACAACGCTTCTTATTGCCCACGTTACCTTCTGCCTTCCCTACGTTATTTTAAACGTAATTCCGAAGCTCAGGCAGTTTGATATGAACCTTTACGAAGCTGCTCTTGATTTGGGCTGCAAGCCGCTGAAAGCGTTTTTTAAAGTAGTTCTTCCCGAGATTACAAGCGGTATTATTACGGGCGCCGTAATGAGCTTTACGCTTTCGCTTGACGATTTCATTATTTCATATTTCACTAACGGACCGTCCTTCCAGACACTTCCAATTTACATTTTTTCACTTACAAAGAAAAGAGTTAAGCCCGATATGTTCGCGCTTTCAACGCTTATGTTCGTTGTTATCCTTATTCTGCTTGTATTTATGAATATTGCGCAGAGCAGAGCGGAGCGAAGGGAGGCAAAGAAGATATGAGAAAACTGTTTTCATTAATTTTTGCCGCTGTGCTTTTAACACTTACGGTTATCCCCTGCCTTACCGCTTCTGCTAAGGATAAGTATTTCAGCGACGAACAGGTAAACTACTATAAAAACCTCGGTCTTAAAGGCACAACTATCAACGTTTATAACTGGGGCGAATATATTTCGGACGGCAGTGACGGCTCAATGGACGTTGTTAAGGAATTTGAACGCCTTACGGGCGCCAACGTAAACTATACGAACTTTGAAAGCAACGAGAATATGTATTCAAAGCTTGCGGGCGGAGGCGTTTCCTACGATGTAATAGTTCCTTCCGATTATATGATTGAGCGCCTTATTGACGAGGATATGCTCCTTGAACTTGATTTTAACAATATTCCAAACTTTGAAAAATATATCCGGGACGATTTCAGGCATCTTTTTTACGACCCCGAGGATAAATACAGCGTCGGCTTTAACATAAGCTACACAGCTCTGATTTACAACAAAAAGCTTGTAAAGGAAAAGCCTGATTCTTGGAAGGTTCTGTGGGACAAGCAGTACAAGGGCAAGGTGCTTATGTTCAACAACTCGCGTGACGCCTTTGCCATTGCACAGGAGGTGCTCGGCTACGACGTTAACTCAACGAGCGAGCAGGAGTGGGTTGAGGCTGCCGAAATGCTTGCAAAGCAAAAGGACGCCGTTGAGCCCGTTTACGTAATGGACGAGGTTTTCAACCTTATGGAAAGCGGCGAATACGCCTTTGCAACCTA
>JAFYGD010000098.1 GCA_017543415.1 Eubacterium sp.
ACGAAAGGGGATTGATATCCTATGGACAGGAAAATTGAATATCATGAACCGGAGTTTAATGTAGTTGTAACTTCCGAGGAGGATATTTTCTGTTTCTCATTTGAAATTCCGGAAGAGGATATTGAGTTCTGATTCCGAAAGCAAAAAATAAGAGCTGCCTTTAGGGGCGCCTTCCGTAAAGAAGGTTAGGTTTTGGCTTTGTCCTTTTGCCCCTAAACGCATTAAAACCCGCCTGAATACGCAAGTATGCAGGCGGGTTTATAATACCTGTATGAATCAAAACTACTTTGCCAAAACTGCAAAGCACCTTAAAATCAGTCGATTTTTTGTCAGAACAAAGCACAAAAATGGGTTAAGGCTTGCCGCCTTAACCCATTTTTTAATGATGTTATAGCGAAAAAGGGACGATTTTAAGGCTGACCCTCTTTATGAAAGGCGCCCCTTGGCAGCTCTTTATTTTATTATCTCAATGCTTCTGTTAAGTATTCCGCTGAATTTTGCAAGCGCGGTTCCGTAGTTCGTAATCGGAACACCCTGTCGGATTGCTTCATCAATTCTGCTTTTCATTTCAGCGTCGTTGAGCATACATCCGCCGCAGTGGATAATTAAATCGTAAGCGCCCAAATCGTCCGGAAAGCCGTGGCCGCTTGTAAATTCAAGCTTAAGCTCTGCGCCCGTGTATGCTTTAAGCAGGCGCGGTATTTTGACTGTTCCTATGTCCTCGCATTGCCTGTGGTGGGTGCAGCCCTCGCAGATAAGAACCCTTGCGCCGTCCGACAGTCTGTCAATCGCGTTTGAACCCTTAACGGCTTCGCTTAAAAAGCCCTTGTAGCGCGCCATAAGAATTGAAAACGAGGTAAGCGGTATTTCTTTCGGTACAAGCTTCATAACCTCTGAAAACGCCTGTGAATCCGTTACAACAAGGGCAGGGGGGCTTTTAAGGTTTTCAAGCGCGGCGGTAAGCTGCTCAACCTGCGTTACAACGCAGATTCCCTCTGCGTCAAGAATATCGCGGATTGCCTGCTGCTGCGGAAGAATCATTCTTGCCTTGGGAGCGGAGGAATCAATGGGAGTAACAAGAACGGCGGTGTCGCCCTTTTTAATAAAGTCCGCAATAAAACGTACCTTTTTATTTTCCATTCCGAGCGCCTTTGCAATTTCATTTTTAAGCTCCTCAATGCCTTCGCCCGTTTTTGCGCTTACGTAAAGCTTGCCCTCCGTCTTTTCGGTAATATCGCTTTTGTTGTGTGCAATAAGGTAGGGAATATCCCTTTCCTTTATAGCCTTTAAAAGCGTTACCTCGTCGGGTAAAAGCTTTTCGTTTTCGGTAACAAGAACGGCTATGTTACAGGTTTTGAGTACCCTTTTTGTGGCTTCAACGCGCATTGAGCCGAGCTCGCCCTCGTCGTCAATTCCCGCCGTGTCAATAATCACAACGGGACCTATGGGCAAAAGCTCCATTGACTTTTTAACCGCGTCTGTTGTAGTGCCCTTAACCTCGCTTACAAGCGACATATCCTGGTTGGTTATTCTGTTTACAAGGCTGCTTTTTCCCGCGTTTCTAACGCCGAAAAAGCCTATGTGCACCCTTTCGGATGCAGGGGTGGAATTTAAGCTCATACTATCACCTAAAACCTGAAATCTCTGTCGCCGTTTTCAATCTTAACAAGACGCTCGCGTACAATTTCGCGTACCTTTTCCTTGGGAATAGTACCTATTTCATTTTCAATCATAGCCTCGCCGAGCTTCTTTGTGTCCTCGCTCGCGTAGTCTATAAGAAATTCCTTAAGCGTCATTAACGCGTTGGGGTGGCAGCAGTTCTGAATCTGGCCCGATTTGCAAAGGCTCATAAAACGGTCGCCCGTTCTGCCTTCACGGTAACATGCGGTGCAGAAGGAGGGAATATAATCCTCCCTCATAAGCCAGTTAACAACCTCGTCAAGAGTCCTGTTATCGGAAACGTCAAACTGCTCCGTATCGTGCGGTCTTTCCTTTTCTGCATAGCCGCCTACCGATGTTCTTGAGCCGCCGCTGATTTGACTTACGCCAAGGCGGATAATCTTTGCTCTTACCTCGGGCGTTTCACGCGTTGAAATAATCATGCCCGTGTAGGGAACCGCAATTCTGATGCACGCCGCAATCTTGCAGAACATTTCGTCTGAAAGGGAATTGTCAAATTCATTGGGGTCAATATCGTCCGCGGGCTTAACGCGCGGTACGCTGATTGTGTGAGGGCCTACTCCGTGAACGGCCTCAAGGTGCTCCGCGTGCATAAGCAGTCCCGCAAATTCGTACTGATAGTTGTCAAGTCCGAAAAGAACTCCTATTCCAACGTCGTCAATTCCGCCCTCCATGGCTCTGTCCATAGACTCGGTGTGGTAATCGTAGTTATGCTTGGGGCCTGTCGGGTGCAGGATTTCGTAGTTCTTTTTGTTATAGGTTTCCTGGAAAAGAATGTAGGTGCCTATTCCGGCGTCCTTGAGTTTTCTGTAATTTTCAACGGTTGTTGCCGCAATATTAACGTTAACCCTGCGGATTGCGCCGTTTTTATGCTTGATTGAGTAGATAGTCTTAATACAGTCAAGTATGTATTCAATCGGGTTGTTAACGGGGTCCTCTCCCGCCTCAATGGCAAGGCGCTTGTGGCCCATATCCTGAAGGGCGATTACCTCTTTAGCAACCTCCTCCTGCGTAAGCTTTTTACGTGGGATGTGCTTGTTTTTTAGGTGGTACGGGCAGTAAAGACAGCCGTTAACGCAGTAGTTGCTTAAATAAAGCGGTGCAAAAAGAACTATTCTGTTGCCGTAAAAGTCCTTTTTAATCTGCTCTGCAAGGTCGTAAATCTCTTTGGTCTTTTCCTCGTTGTCGCATGCAAGAAGAACGCTTGCCTCACGGTGGGTAAGACCCTTTCTTTTTGCTGCCTTTTCAAGTATTTCGTCAATGAGCGCAATGTCGTTTTTGTGCTCGTTTGCGTATTTAACGGTATCAAGGATTTCCTCATCGCTGATGAATTCCTCCGCCTTCATTGATTTTACGTCATATTTCATTTTTGTAATCTCCCTTGTCTGTAACAATTTCCATTCCGACTGATTTAACACGCTGTTTAAGGCAGCTTATGCACTGCGCAGCTTCTTCACCGGTGCAGATTTTATTATCGTAAATTGAGTATTTTGTTCTGACGTCCTTCGGCGAAAGGTTAGGCATTATAACGTTTGCGCCCGCAAGAAGTCCTTTTTCGCGCCCTTCAGGGTCAAGCGTTCCGAGCGCA
>JAFYGD010000099.1 GCA_017543415.1 Eubacterium sp.
GTGCTGCCCCGGCGGCTGCGTAAACGGCGGCGGACAGCCGATTCAGCCTCAGTACGTACGCGACACGGTTGACGTTAAGTCACTCCGTGCAAAGGCGCTTTACGACCAGGATAAGGGCATGAAGCTGCGTATGAGCCACGAATCACCGATGATTAAGAAAATCTATGAAGAGTGGTACACTGACGGTTTCGGCGGCCACAAGGCTCACCACGACCTTCACACAACCTACGTTGCAAGAAAGAAATACTAATTCTACAAGTAAGCGGCTGATTATATGAAACTATCTGAAAGATTCAAAAAGCCTGCTGTTTCGGTTATCGTACCTGTTTACAACGTTCAGGACTATCTGGAACAGTGTTTAGACAGCATTGCCGCGCAGACCTTTACGGATTACGAGCTGATTTGCGTTAACGACGGTTCCACCGATTCATCGCCCGAAATTCTTAATCGCTACGCGGCAAAGGACAGCCGAATCAGAATTATCAATCAGGAAAATCTGACATTAGGCGTTGCGCGTAACAACGGCTTAAAAGCCGCTGTAGGCAAGTACGTAATATGGCTTGATTCAGACGATTTTTTTGAGCCCGGACTGCTTGAAAAAACCTATTCAAAAGCTGTTGAGACAAAAGCAGACATTGTTATGTGTGCTTTGAAATCGTATGATAACTTAACGGGCAGGTATTATCCTAAAAAAGGACTTAATACCGAATATCTCGGCTTTTGCAGCGTTTTTTCAAAGGAAGATATACCTGACAGGATTATGCAGGTAACCCTTCCGAACGTATGGACAAAGCTTTTCCGCAGGCAGTTTCTTTTAAGCAATAAGCTGTCATTCCCTAAACTGCTGAACACCGAGGATTTGTATTTTACCAACTATTCGTTATGCCTTGCAAAAAGGATAAGCTATGTTAACGAAGCGCTGGTTTATTACAGAATAAACCGTCCCGGCAGTCTTGAAAATACAAAAAACGCTAATCCGCTTTGCTGCGTTGAAGCCGATACCCTGCTGTATGACGAGCTTAACAAAAGCGGAATATACGAACAGGTAAAGCTCAGCTATGTAAATCACGCGGTTGAACACTTTGCCTATGAGTTCTGGCGCTTAAGGGATGATAAAGACGCGCTTGAAGCAGTAAAAAAGGAGCTTAAAAACAGTTTCCTGCCGCATACTCACATACTTGAATACCCTGACGATTCTTATATTGATTTAGAAACAGTTAAGAAATTAAGGGAATTATAAAAATCGGGAAGGGCGCTGCCCTTCCCTGTTTTCGGAGGTTTTTATGGATATTTTTGAAGCTATTAAGGAAAGACACTCCGTAAGGCAGTATCTTGACAAGCCTCTTGAAGATGAGGCTAAAGCAAAACTTGAAGAGCTTATTGAGGAATGTAACAAGGAGGGCAGGCTGCATATTCAGCTTGTTTGCAACGAGCCCGAAGCATTTACCTCAAAGCTTGCAAGCTACGGTCATTTTGAAAACGTTTCAAATTACATTGTGCTTGCGGGTAACAAGGGCAAAAGCCTTGACGAGCGCTGCGGATACTACGGTGAAAAAATCGTACTTGAAGCCCAGATGCTCGGCTTACGCACCTGCTGGGTAAAAATGAGCTACAAAAAGGTACCCGGCGCGTTTAAAATTGACAAGGGCGAAAAGCTTGTTTGCGTTATTGCTATTGGCTACGGTGCAAACGACGGTAAAGAGCGCAAAAGCAAAACCGGAGAGCAGGTTTGCGACGACTATGTTTCAATGCCGAAATGGTTTAAAGACGGAATTGACGCCGCTCTGCTTGCGCCGACTGCTACCAACCAGCAGAAGTTCAAAATCTGGATGGTGGGAAATCAGGTTATGGCAACGGCTTCTGTTGCTCCCTGCAGCAAAATTGACCTCGGTATAGTTAAATACAACTTTGAGGTTGGCGCAGGTAAGGACAACTTTGTCTGGGCAAGAAAGGACCCCAACGCTGTAATTATTACCGACTAAATAAGTATTGATATTTTTTTAACAATATGTTATAATACGGCTGTTCTGACGGAAAGAATATCTGACCGAAAGCGCGCTATGTAATCAAAAGACAGACTGCGCCTCGGAGCGCAGTCTTTTTTATGAAAGGAAAGCTTATGGAAACAAGAGTTGCAGTAATAGGAATTATTGTTGAGAACAAAGAGAGCGTTGACTCTCTTAACGCAATATTAAGTGAATACGGCGAATTTATTATCGGCAGAATGGGTATTCCCTACGCAAAGAAGAACGTTAACTGCATTACAGTTGTTGTTGACGCGGCGCAGGATACAATCAACACCCTCTGCGGTAAAATCGGCAAGCTTGAAGGTATTTCGTCAAAGGCTGCTTATTCAAATGTATAAAGAGCTGATTGACAGGCTTGAAAGCACAAACGAGCTGAGCTTCAGCGAATACCTTACTCTTATTAAAAACCGCGCTGTTATTGCGGATTACGCTGCTCAACGGGCGGCTGAAGTAAGAAACCGTATTTACGGCAACAGGGTGTTTATAAGAGGGCTTATTGAAATTTCAAGCTACTGCAAAAACGACTGCCTTTACTGCGGGCTCCGCTGCTCAAACAAAAACGCAGAGCGTTACAGGCTTACAAAAGAGCAGATACTATCCTGCGCTGACGAGGGATACGCGCTCGGCTTTCGCACCTTTGTTTTACAGGGCGGCGAGGACGGTTATTTTACCGACGAACTGCTTACGGATACTATTTCCGAAATAAAGCGCAGATACCCTGACACGGCGGTTACGCTTTCACTCGGCGAAAGAAGCTATGAAAGCTACAAAACCTTGAAACAGGCAGGCGCTGACAGATACCTTTTAAGGCATGAAACCGCAGACAACACGCATTACGCAAGGCTTCACCCGAACGGAATGAGCTTTGAAAACCGTCAGGAGTGTATCAAAAACCTGAAAAAGCTTGGCTATCAGGTAGGCGTTGGCTTTATGGTAGGCTCTCCGTACCAGACGGAAGAAAACCTTGCGAATGAACTGCTTTACCTTAAAGAAATTCAGCCGCAGATGGTGGGAATAGGTCCTTTCATAACTCATAAAGACACGCCGTTCAATGACTTTGAAAACGGCTCGGCGGAGTTAACGCTCTTCCTTCTTTCGCTTATACGGCTTACGCTGCCGA
>JAFYGD010000100.1 GCA_017543415.1 Eubacterium sp.
CCTTCAGCCCAAGGTCTGCGGCGTTACTCATCAGCCCGTAACCGAGCCGTGCGCCGTCAATAAACAGCTTTAATCCGTACTCCCTGCAGATTTTTGAAACGGCAGTGAGCTCAGCCTTTGAATAAAGCGTTCCGTATTCCGTAGGATATGAAATATATACCATGCCCGGAATTACCATGTGCTCACGGTTTTCATCTGCAAAGAAATTTGATAAATACTTTTTGAGCGAGTCTGCGTATAGTTTTCCGTTTTTCTGTTCAAGCTCAATAACCTTGTGTCCCGTGTATTCAACCGCGCCCGCTTCGTGAAGGCTTATGTGCCCCGTCTTTGCGGCAATAACTCCTTCGTAATCATTGAGCATTGCGGCAATAATTACCGCGTTGGTCTGCGTTCCGCCCGAAAGGAATTCAATATCGTGACTTTTAACGTCCGTAAGCTTTGCAATCTTTTCCTTTGCGCTTTTACAGTATTTGTCCGTTCCGTAGCCCGAAAGCGGTTCAAGGTTCGTTTCGGTTAGCCTTTTAAGAATTTCGGGATGCGCCCCCGCTATATAATCGCTGACAAATGAAACCATTGCGCCCTCCTATTTTTCAAACGGGTAAACAAGGCCCATCTGTTTTCTGCATTCGTCCATTATTTTCATGCAGTCCCTAGTAGCCCTGTGCGGTATGTAATCGCTTTCGGTTTTGCCCGCCCTGATTTCCTCGGCTGCCCTTGTAAACTCCGTAAGGTAGTCGGTTTTGCCCGTGAGCCTTTCCTTCTTACCGTCAGCCTTAAGGGTTGCAAGCCTTGCCATATGGAACATCGGTATGTTTATTTCACCCTTTGTTCCCGTTATTTTGCAGCCCTCTTTAAGCCTTGCAAGCGACATTTCAAGCACGCATTCAAATCTGTCATATCCGAGCGTAACCGTTTCCTCAACGTCAATTCCGTTTTTGATTGTACCCGTGCATTTAACCGTTTCGGGTTCTCCGAAAAGGTTGTAGCAGTAGGTAATCGGGTAAATTCCTACGTCAAGCAGCGCGCCGCCTGCGGTTTCGGGCGTAAGCACGCGGGAATCCTTGCTCATCATCAGACCTGGGAACATATAGTCAATGTGAACGCTTTTTATTTCGCCTATGCGCTTTTCGTCAATCCATTTTTTAACGCCTTTCGCCATGTCGGAAAACCAGGTCCACATAGCTTCACAGAAATATACTCCGTTTTCCTTTGAGGCCTTTATCATTAAATCAACCTCGTAGGTGCTTGTTCCCACAGGCTTTTCACATAATACCGGTATGCCGCTTTGCATAGTCTTAACCGCGTATTCAAGGTGCGAGGTGTGGGGTGTTGCAACGTAAACTCCGTCAAAATTTCCGCTTTCAAGCAGCTCGTTAAATGATTTAAAGGCTTCAGCCTTGTACTTTTGAGCAAAGTCTTTGGCTTTTTCATAGTTTCTTGAATAAACCGCCGTAATGCAGTGGTCGCCCTTTGTTATGCTTCTTGCAGTGCTTTTTGCAATATTACCGCTGCCTATGTAAGCCCACCTGAATTTTTCCATAATTATCCTCCGCAATTTGTTATAGAATAATGCTTATCTGAAATCCCAGAAGCCCGTTCCGGTTTCTGCGTTGTATTTTCTTTTTATTTCACCGTTTTTAACGGGGCGTATTTCAATTTCAGCCGTGTATAAAACCACGGTTGATTTTATATGCCCTGCGGCAACAAGGTGTTCGCCGTTTTCCTTGTATGCAAAAACGGCGTGCGTGTGGGTGTAAAATTTCATTTCATCGTCGGTAATTATGTTGCCCGTCATTGACGCAAGCTCAAGCATACCGCTGATTTTTCTTGTTTCAAATTCACCCTTTTCGGGAATAAAGGTCTGAATTTCAGCTTCGCTGCAGCCGCCTATACCCGTGAAAACCGCAGAGTGTATGCCCTCAACCCTGCATAAGCCGATAATTCCGCTTATTATTTCGTCGCCTCTGTCAAATCTTGCGTAGTATGTATCGCCGTATTTCCTGTATTCCAAAGTATCACCTCCGAGGTTAATACCATTATACAATAATAACCGTATATTTTCAATGTGAATAAGTATTATTTTGTTGACACTAATTAATATTCTGTTATAATTAACTAAAGGCTTTAATGAGGTGATAATATGACTAAACAGGAATACTTAACCCAAATTGATTCCGTTATTGAAAACGGAAGGTACAAAGCGGATTGGGCGTCCCTTTCACATCATAAAACCCCTTCGTGGTATTACCGTGATAAATTCGGTATTTTTATCCATTGGGGTATTTACAGCGTGCCGGGCTTCGGTAACGAGTGGTATTCCCGTAATATGTATAATAAAGAAGTAAGGGAATTCTATCACCATGTAAGAACTTACGGACCCCAGAGCAAGTTCGGTTATAAGGACTTTATTCCCATGTTTAAGGGCGAAAAATTCAGCGCGGACGAATGGGTAAGCCTTTTCAAAAAGGCGGGCGCAAGGTACGTTATGCCCGTTTGCGAGCATAACGACGGTTTTGCTATGTACGATACCGAGTTCAATGAGTGGAACGCCGTAAAAATGGGTCCCTGCCGCGACGTAATAGGGGAAATCAAAGCCGCCTGCGATGAAAAGGGACTTACCTTTTGCGGCTCAACTCACCGCGCGGAGCATTACTTCTTTATGAACCCCGGAAGAAGCATTGAAAGCGACGTTAACGACGATAATTACAGGGA
>JAFYGD010000101.1 GCA_017543415.1 Eubacterium sp.
ACAACGATTGTAAGGCCTATACCGAGAACCGCGTAAATAGGATATGTAATTCTGTAAACAATGATATTTGACTGGTCGCTGTTTGCAAAATAGTTTGCTATAACGGGGTTAAGGATATTCATAATTGACGGCGCAAGCGAATAAACAACCGCCTTAACGGCAAGAACGTCCGTTCTTTCCTGCGTATTGGGCGAAAGAACGTGAATAAGGTTTTCGTATGCGTCACGGAAGAAGTTAAAGAAGAAATGCAGCGCAAGGTTACAAATAAACACAACCGCAACCTTAATCCAGTATCCCTTGTCGTAGCCGAGCATCTTGCCCGGGAACATTGAATACATACGCGCATACGGGAACCAGACGTATACAAGAGCAATAAGCGCTGTGGGAATACCCATTGAAAGCAGGTACGGTCTGTACTTACCGCCCTTACCTCTTGTATTATCTATCATATTTGCCCTTATTGCGGTAAGCGGAATATTAAGAATTGTTGCAATAAGATAGATTATGTAAGCGTGAGTGGGGCCTACGCCGATTGCAGTATTAACAATAAGGTTTGTTGTACTTACAATAAGCGTTGAGCCGAGCTGAATAACGAAGTAGGCTCCTATACCGCCGAAAGCATATGCGGCAACTTCCTTGTAGGACATATACTTTCCGCGCGGAGGCTCCTTCCAGTAAAAGCGTACATTGTTAAGCAATGAAAGCACTTTACCTTTCATATTAACTCCCCTTTACGATTTAATAGAATAATTATATCATAAGTTTTAAACAAATACAATAAAAAAGAACCGATGTTACTCTTTCGTACATCGGTTCAGCTATCTTTTGTGCATATTATCTGTCATGTCTTCTTTCGCAGTATACATATGCGGGGTCGCCCATAGCGAGAATATGCGCACATTTAAGCATAAGTTTATACATTTTTGCGTCCTCCTGTTCGTGAATTTCAAACCCGTTTCGGATTTGTCAGCCACATTATAGTCCGAAGACGCAAAAAGTCAACTGAAAAAGTTATGAATTTATAATTAGTTTATAATTGGATTTTTGCCTATAATTCTATCTTTACAACATTGCCCTCAAAAGTGTTGACGAGAAGCGAATTTTCCTTGATTTCATAGGATTTGCAAATCCTTAAAGCGTCAAAGTAAAGGCTTGATGAATCAACGGCTTTACTGTCGTCAGAATAAACGGGATGTGAAAGCCCCGTGTTTTTAATATCCTTTGCCGTCATACCGAAAAATCTTAACTGCTCTCCCTTGTTATCATAAAACTCGCCGAGGGGGTCAAGGTAGTACCAGTTTTCATTCAGCTGCACCTGAACAAGTCCCCAGGAGGCATTTGAAACGTCGGAGGCAACAACGTAACACGCGGGAACGCCGCCGAGCAGAAGAAGGTATGCGAGCAGCTGCGCGTAGGAAAAGCTTGTGCCTTCGCCCTTAATAACCGTGTTGTAACAGTCAATGGCTGCGTCTTCACTTACCTTTGCATTTGACGCAACATAGTGATAAGCGTTAATTGCATAGATGTTTTTGTTGTACGACTGTATTTCGCCGAGGACTGAATTAATCTTAACGGTAAAATCGTTTACCGCTTTTTTATGCTCGCTGTCGTCGAGCTTATAGCCGATTTCAAAGCCCTCTCCGTTTTCGGCGGGAGTAAGGCTTTCAACAAGCGCGCTCAGCGGGAAGGAGGTGTAAAACAGGCGCATTACCTTTTCCGAAAGTCCGAGGTTGAGCCTTACGCTTTTTTCACCTGCCATAACAGCCCTGCATAGATTTTCATAAGCGGAAACAACGCTTGAATCGTATGTGCTGTAAGCAGAGTCGTAAACTATTTTAAGCTCCGCCGTTTCAGCGTTTTTTTCAGACTCGTTTGACTTGCAGGCGCAAAGCGAAAACGCAAGCGCGGCGCAAAGAAGAACGCAAATTATCTTTTTCATATTAACCTCATTTAACAACTATTTTTGAAAGCTCCTCGCCTACCTTGCCGTGGATAACAAGGTCAGCAAGATTATCGGCGGGAGTTTCAGACATATTTATAAGCACAAAATGCTTACCGTGAAAATACCTTACAAACGAAGCAGCAGGGTAAACGTTTAGCGAAGTTCCCGCAACAATAAGACAGTCCGCGCTGTCAATTTCATAAAGCGCGCCGTTGATTGTATCGTTATCAAGCCCCTCCTCGTAAAGCACAACGTCCGGTTTGATTATACCGCTGCATTCGCATTTTGGAATACCGCTGCTGTTTTTAATGAACTGCGCGTCATATTCCTTTCCGCAGCGCTGACAGTAATTGCGGTGAACGCTGCCGTGAAGCTCGTAAACCCTTTTGCTGCCCGCTTTCTGGTGAAGCCCGTCAATATTCTGGGTAACGACAGCAGAAAGCTTACCCGCCTTTTCAAGCTCTGCAAGCTTATAATGGGCGGCGTTGGGCTGCGCGTCAAGGGCAAGCATTTTATCACGGTAGAAGTTATAAAAATAATCCGTATGCTGTTTAAAGAATGTGTGGCTTAATATCTCCTCCGGCGGATAATCGTATTTCTGATTGTAAAGACCGTCAACCGAGCGGAAGTCGGGTATTCCGCTTTCGGTTGAAACGCCTGCCCCTCCGAAGAAAACTATTCTTTTGCTCTCATCAATAATGCTTTGTAAATCCATAGTTAAAAATTCATATTGTTCCAGCCCCAGCGGGTGGTTTCATAGTATTTAACGTAAGTTCTTGAAGCGTCAACGCCAAGATAATCCTCTGAAAGCTTACACAGTCTTTTTGTTAAATCTGCGTAGTCCGAATCCGAAGCGGAGCCGAAAATTGAAACCTCAAACATAGCGCAGGGAGCGTTATCCCCCTTGAAATACATAGCAGACGGCTCGTCAATATTAACCATAAGCCACGCTTCGCTTTTACCGCGAATTTCGGTAATAGCGCTGCCGAGCTCTGCTTTAAGGGCTTCCTTTACCTCCGTTACTTTTTCCGAATTTGTTTTAACGTTAATGTAAGGCATAAAAACATCTCCTTTAAATGATAAGAATATTATATTATTTACCGTTTAAAAAATCAATATTGTATTGATAATTGAGTTTTATTGTGTTAAAATCGTTAGTCAAGGAGGAATGATTATGAACATATGGCACGATATATCACCTAAAAGAATTAAGAAAGATAAGTTTTACGCCGTAATTGAAATATCAAAGGGCGGCAAGAATAAATATGAGCTTGATAAGGAAACGGGTATGCTTAAGCTTGACCGCGTACTTTTCACCTCAACCCACTACCCCGCCAACTACGGCTTTATTCCGCGTACATACGCTGCGGATAAGGACCCGCTTGACGTGCTCGTTCTCTGCAGCGAAATTATAAGACCTATGACTATCGTTGAATGCGTACCGATAGGCGTTCTTATTATGGAGGACGGCGGCGCAAGGGACGAAAAGATAATCGCTGTTCCCGTTAACGACCCGAACTACAGCTTTTACCACAATATTGACCAACTCCCGCCGCACAGATTTGAGGAAATCAAGCATTTCTTTGAGGTTTACAAATCGCTTGAGCATGACAAGGCAACGAGCGTTACCGAGGTTAAGCCGAGAGAGGTTGCAGAGGAGATTATTCAATCCTGCATTGATTCCTACATTGAGAATTTTCAGTTATAATTTGAAAAATAAAGGACTGTCGTTTGACAGTCCTTTTAATTATTCTTCGGTTTCTGTTTCCGTTTCGGTAACGGTTTCGGTTTCTTCAACAGCTTCTTCAACTGTTTCTTCAACCGTTTCCTCTTCGGGGAGCTTTCCTTCGTTCATAAGTGAAAGGAACGCCTTGCCGTCAATCTTTTCTTTTTCAATAAGAGTTGTTGCAACAAGCTCAAGCTTATCAAAATGCTCTTTAAGGATTGATTCGGTTTTATCGTAAGCCTCGCGCATCAAGCGTTCAACCTCCGCGTCAATTCTTGCGCTGGTTGCTTCGCTGTAATTGTTTACCTGGCCGTAATCCTTGCCGAGGAATACCTGGTTGTTACCCTCATCGTAAACAACGGGGCCGATAGCGTCCGTCATACCGTACTTTTTAACCATACCGCGGCAGATTTCACTTGCGCGCTGAAGGTCGTTTGATGCACCCGTTGAAATATCGCCGAGGGCAAGCGCCTCTGCAACACGTCCGCCGAAGAGAGAAAGAAGAAGGTTAAGCATATCCTGCTTTGAATCGTAATTTTCCTCCTGCGGGGTCCACCAGGTGTAGCCGCCTGCGCCGAGACCGCGCGGAATAATTGAAATTTCCTTAACGGGGTCGTAGTTTTCAATATAGAAAGTTGTAACGGCGTGGCCTGCCTCATGGAAGGCGGTAAGCTTTTTAGCCTTTTCGGTATACTTATGGGACTTCTTTTCAGTACCCATTTCAACCCTTGACGCAGCGTCCGCAACGTCGGGCATTGTAATTGCTTTTCTTCCGTTTCTTACGGCAATAATCGCCGCTTCGTTCATAAGGTTTTCAAGGTCTGCGCCCGTAAAGCCGATTGTATCCTTTGCAATCTCCTTAAGGTCAACGTCCGGAGCAAGGGGCTTGCCTTTTGAATGAACCTTGAGTATATCCTCTCTCCCCTGAACGTCGGGGCGGT
The DNA here is from genome assembly GCA_017543415.1 of Eubacterium sp. Taxonomy (GTDB): domain Bacteria; phylum Bacillota; class Clostridia; order Oscillospirales; family Acutalibacteraceae; genus Eubacterium_R. Next base: position 4,610 of record JAFYGD010000101.1, read on the forward strand.
TAACGGTAATCTGACGGTCAAATCTGCCCGGTCTTAAAAGAGCGGGGTCAAGAACGTCGGGACGGTTGGTAGCGGCGATAACGATAACGCCGGTGTTGGTTCCGAAACCGTCCATTTCAACAAGCAGCTGGTTAAGGGTCTGCTCGCGTTCGTCGTTGGTATTGCCGAGACCCGTGCCTCTGTGCCTGCCGACAGCGTCAATTTCGTCAATGAAAACTATTGCGGGAGCCTGCTTTTTAGCCTGCTCAAAAAGGTCGCGCACACGTGATGCGCCGACTCCGACGTACATCTCAACGAAATCCGAACCCGAAATTGAAAGGAACGGAGCGTCAGCCT
>JAFYGD010000102.1 GCA_017543415.1 Eubacterium sp.
AACTGCAGCCCTGTCAGCGGCTTCGTTTACCTCCTCTGAACTCAGCTGCTTATCCGTAATACCGCAGGCGAGGTTTGAAATTAGCGAAATGCCAAGCGTTTTTATACCGCAGTGGTTAGCTGCAATCGCTTCAACGGCGGTGCTCATGCCTACAGCGTCAGCCCCTATAACAGAGAGCATTTTAATTTCCGCAGGCGTTTCAAACTGCGGTCCCGTAAGCTGGGCGTAAACGCCCTCCTTGAGTTCGATACCGCATTCGGCGGCAGCCTTTTTTGCAACGGCGCGCAGCTCCTTGTCTTAAGCGTTGCTCATATCGGGAAAGCGGACGCCGAGCCTGTCGTCGTTTTTACCTGTTAAAGGAGAGGGAACAAAGCTTGAAATATGGTCTTTAATCAGCATAAAATCGCCGCAGTTTAGGCTCTTGCTAATACCGCCCGCAGCGTTCGTAAGAATAATGTTTTTAATGCCGAGCTGCTTTGCAAGGCGAACGGGAGCTGCAGTTTCCTTTGCCGTATAGCCCTCGTATAAATGAACGCGTCCGTTAAAAACCGCAACGCGCTTTCCCGCAAGCGTGCCGATAACAAGCTCGCCCTTGTGTGAGGGAGCGGTTGAAACGGGGAAGCCGCTTATCTTGGAGTAGGGGAAAGCCGCCGCTTTTTCAACTCTGTCTGCAAGCGCGCCGAGCCCCGAGCCGAGAACTATTGCCGTTTCGGGCTTAAACTCCTTAATTTCATTGATGTTTTCAAGCATATATATCACCTCAATACTTATATTATAATGAAAAAACATCTGTAAATCAACGGTAAAATAACTATTGCAATGAAACTTAAATTCTGTTATTATTATTTAGTGATAATTTTTCTTTCCGGAGGAAATGGATATGAAAAAAATTGTTTCCTTAGCGCTTGTTCTTGTGCTCGGCTTAACGCTTGTTTTCAGCGGCTGTGCAAAAAAGGACGGCGCCGCTTTTGAGCTTGCGCTTATTACTGACGGCGCTCCGGTTAACGACGGCGCTTTTAACGAAAGCGCATGGAACGGCTTGAAGGCTTATGCAGATGAAAACGGTAAAACCTGCCGTTACTATCAGCCTGTGCTGACAGACGGCGTTCTTGCAAACGAAACTGTTGCAGAGTATATTGATATAGCGGTTAAAAACGGCGCAAAGTATATCGTTCTTCCGGGTGAGGACTTTGCAGTTTCCGCGTATGAGGTTGCTCCTACCTACAAGGATGTAAACTTTATTCTTATTGACGCCGTTCCTCATTCGCGTGACAGTGAGGAAATGCACCTGATTTCAAACATTATGTGCGTTTCGTTTGACTATTACCAGGGCGGTTTCCTTGCAGGCTACGTTTCCGTTACGGACGGTCTTAAGGACGGCGGCAAGGTAATCCGCAAATACAACACAAAGCTCGGTATTCTCGGCTCAACGGGTAACGACGCCAGCGGTAAGTATTCCTCGGGCTATATTGACGGCGTAAGCTATGCTGCAAACGAGCTTGGCGTTCCCGTAACCGTTGACTATGCGCAGTACAATTCCGCAAGCCTTGATTATAACTACGATTTTACTGTTGAACCCGTTTACATTGACGTTACCGAAGCTAAAAAGGATACCTTTAAGGTAAAGGTTGTTGACGGTATCGGCAGCGGCGTTTATACCGAAGGTGAAAACGTAACGATTACCGCAAACCCTGCGCCCGAAGGCAAGGTTTTTGACCACTGGGAAACCAAAAGCGATACCGAAGGCGTTAAGGATAAAAAGGTAAATATTTCCTCTAAAAAAGAAAGCTCAATGAACCTTCAGGTAGGCGACTGCGACTGTACTATTACCGCAGTATGGGCTGACGCTGAAACGGTTCCCGTTAAAATCGTTACCGAAAAAGAAACCTTAACTTATTACGCGCCTAAAAACAGCGACTTCTGGGCAGAGGCTCCTGCCGCTCCTTCGGGTTATGTATTTTCCGAATGGTCTGTTGCGGACGAAAGCATTGTTGAAGATAAGCTTTCAGCGGAAACAAATGTAAAAGTAGGCGAAAGCGAAATTCAGCTTATGCCTGTTTATGAAAAATCCGAATTTCCTACCTTTAACGTTACCGTTAAAAACGGTACGGGCAGCGGCTCATATGTAACGGGAGATACTGTTAAGGTTGTTGCTGACGCACCGCCCGAGGGCAAGATGTTCTATAAGTGGGAAAACGTTGACGGACAGGGACTTTCAACGGGTATTGCAATGGATAACGAATATTGCTACCACGCTGAATTTGAAATGGTTGACCGTTACGCTTCCGTTGTTGAAAAGATGTTTGACGACGGCTGCGAAATCGTATTTGCCGGCGGCAACGAAATCAGCGATTCCGTCTTTACCGCTGCTGACGCTTTTGATTATCCCGTTTTCGGCTTTGGCTGGGGATATGACGAAGGCAGTAAGGGCAGCTGCTTTGCGTCCGTTGTAAATGATTACGGCAAAACGGTACAGGACGCGCTCAATAATTATCAGGGCGGCTCCTTTATAAGTGGAAATTGCAAGCGAAACGCAATTTATGTAACGGGCAAAAACCTTGAACATTACTCAACAAACAAGAAAGGCGAAAAGGTTGAGAACGCCGATTACAGCGAGGGCTACGCAAAGCTTTACGATATGTTTGCAAAAGAGCAGACGCCCGAAACTCCCGACGTTTCACTTGTAAGCATAAATTTCTGGAGTAAATAATTTAAAGGACTGTCGGCTGACAGTCCTTTTTTTGTTTCGTTTTGCGCCGTCTTTAGTTTAAAAATGCGTTTTGTAATATTCAACCGCAAGCGTATCGCAGCGCTCGTTGTAGGGGTGGCCCGCGTGGCCTTTAACCCAGATAAACTCAACTCTGTGCTTATCAAGCAGGGGGAGCAGCCTTTCCCATAAATCAACGTTTAAAACGGGCTTTTTGTCAGCCTTGCGCCAGCCCTTTAAAACCCATGAGGGAAGCCAGCCCTGATTAACCGCGTCGCAAACGTATTTGCTGTCGGTAGTAAGCTTTACCTCACAGGGCTCTTTGAGCACTTCAAGTGCTGTTATAACGGCGGTCAGTTCCATTCGGTTGTTGGTGGTTTCCGCTTCTCCGCCGCACATTTCCTTTTCAATTTTACCGTAAACAAGCACCGCGCCCCAGCCGCCGGGACCGGGATTTCCGCTGCAGGCGCCGTCAGTATAAATCTCAACTTTTTTCATAAAATGTTCACCTTTTTGAATATTCTATCACTATTTTTGGTAATAATCAATATTGACTTTATACTTAAGTTCATTTATTATATACGTAACTTTAAAATTTTGTTAAAAGAAACAGGAGGTAAATTTTTTTAATGCAAACTAAAAACAGGATGCCGCAAAACGGCGCCGATAACAGAAACCGGAATTCTAAAAGGCGCTATTATACCTACCGAAAGGCATCAAAGAAACCGGGCGTTCTCCCTCCGATGGAAACGGAAAAGGTCAGGATTTCTTTCCTCGGTGGTATGAATGAAATCGGTAAGAATATGACTCTTTTTGAGTACAAAAACGATATGTTTATCGTTGACTGCGGTCTTGCTTTTCCCTCTGCGGAGCTGCTCGGCGTAGATATTGTTATTCCCGATTTTACTCATATTGTCAACAATCAGGAAAGAATTAAGGGTATTATAATTACCCACGGCCATGAGGACCATATAGGCGGGCTTGCCTATCTTTTAAAGCAGGTGAACGTGCCTGTTTACGCAACAAAGCTGACTATCGGCTTAATTAAAGGAAAGCTTGAGGAGCACGGTCTGCTCGGCAGCGTAAAGCTTGTTGAAATCAACCCGAGGGATAATATAACTCTCGGTCAGTTCAACATTGAGCTTATCCACGTTAACCACTCTATACCCGACGCGGTCGGTCTTGCAATCAAATGCCCCGCGGGCGTTATTATCCATACGGGCGACTTTAAGATTGATACCACCCCCGTTGACGGCGATATGATTGATTTAACCCGCTTTGCCGATTACGGCAAAAGGGGAGTGCTTGCCCTTATGAGCGACAGTACGAACGCGGAACGCCCCGGCAGCACAATGAGCGAAAGCAGCGTGGGCGAAAGCTTTGAGCACCTTTTCCGCAAGGCAAGGCAAAAGCGAATTATTGTTGCAACCTTTGCTTCGAATATTCACCGCGTTCAGCAGATTATGGACGTTGCCGCAGCGCGCCACAGAAAGGTTGCCGTTGTAGGCAGAAGCCTTGAAAACCTTGTAAGCGTAGGTGCGGATCTCGGCTATCTCAACGTGACAAAGGGTATTCTTATTTCCGTTGACGAAATAGGCAGCTATTCCGACGACAAGCTCGTTATCATTACAACGGGCTCACAGGGCGAGCCTATGTCAGCCCTTACCAAAATTGCAATGGGCGAGCATAAGAAGGTAAGTATAACCCCCAATGATTACGTTATCATTTCCGCAACGCCCATTCCGGGTAACGAAAAGATGGTAAGCAACGTTGTCAACGCGCTTATGATGCGCGGCGTTGAGGTTATATATGAAAATATGTACGACGTACACGTTTCGGGCCACGCCTGTCAGCAGGACTTAAAGCTGATGATAGGCATTGTCAAGCCGAAATTCTTTATTCCCGTTCACGGCGAGCAGAAGCACCTTGTTAAACACGCCTCGCTCGCGCAGTCAATGGGTATTGCAAGGAATAACATCTTTATCGGCGATATAGGCAACTGCATTGAGCTTTCAAAGGACGGAATCAACCAGGTAAGCAGCGTTCCTTCGGGCGAGGTTTACGTTGACGGCTACGGAGTAGGCGACGTAGGAAATGTTGTTCTTAACGACAGAAAGCACCTTTCGCGTGACGGTATAATCGTTATTGCCGCTACTATTGACGCCGCTTCGGGTTACGTTGTTTCGGGTCCGGACATCGTATCGCGCGGTTTCGTTTTCGTTAAGGAAAACGAGGAGCTTATTCAGAGCATAAGGGAAATCAGCGAAAACGTTATAACCCAGCAGTACGATAAGCGCTACCGTGACTGGAACTCGGTAAAAACAAGGCTGCGTGACGAGGTAACGCATTACGTTTTTGAAAGAACAAAGCGCAAGCCGATGATACTTCCCATTTTTATGGAGATATAACAACAGGAGGACAGCTTTATGAAAGTAATATTAAAGGCTGACGTTAAATCGCTCGGTAAGGCGGGCGAGCTTGTAAACGCAAGCGACGGATATGCAAGGAACTTCCTTTTACCCAAAGGACTTGCCATTGAGGCAAATAAAACCGCAATGAACGAATTCAACAATAAGCAGAAGGCTGAAAAATTCCACAAGGCTGAAGAACTCAAGGCAGCGCAGGAGGCTGCTGCAAGGCTTGAGGGCAAAACCGTTAAGCTCAACGCAAAGGCGGGCGCTAACGGAAAGCTTTTCGGCTCCGTTACCTCAAAGGACGTTGCCGAAAAAATCAAGGCTGATTTCGGCGAGGAAATTGATAAGCGTAAAATCGTAATGGAAGATATAAAGGCTTTCGGAACCGTTGAAGCCGAAGTAAAGGTCTACCCGGGCGTTACGGCAAAAATATTCGTAAACGTAACCGAATAATAGATAAAAGAGGATAATTATGCCTGAAAATAACTATATGATGCCTTATAATATGGACGCTGAGCAGAGCGTCCTCGGCAGTATTTTAATTGACCAGAACTGTATGACGCAGGCCGCGGCGGAGCTTTCAAGCGAGCATTTCTACCTTCCCGAGCATCAGAAGATTTATTCTTCAATGCTTGCGATGTACGGTACTGCGGGCAACGCCATTGACGTTATTACCCTTGCGGATTCACTTGAAAAAAGCGGCTATACGGGCCAGATGGGTGCAAGGGAGTACATACTCCACCTTGC
>JAFYGD010000010.1 GCA_017543415.1 Eubacterium sp.
AGGTTTGAATAATCCGCCTCATAGCGCAAATCGAGCTCGCCTTCGCTGATGAGCTTGCCCATAAAAACATTTGGCGCAAGCGCGTCGTTTACCGTTTCATCAGGCTTAAGCTCGTCATAAGCGGCAAGGCTCTGACCGTCTGCAACGGGGAACGCCTTTGCTGCGTTATTATTCAGATTTAAGAATAACAGGGCGCCCGTCACCGCTGCAAGCACAACGGGAAGAACAACCCCCTTTAAAACAAAATCTTTTTTCATAAATTACTGCTGCTGGCTGTTAAGTGTATTTGCAAGTGAAAAGCTCTTTCTCTTCTTCGGCTTGTATGCCGGAGGATTTTTAAGCTTTTTGGTAAATCTGTTGTTTTTTGAAGTGAGCTTATTAACCTCATGTACGGGGCCGGACATATATTCGGTCATATACTTATCCGCAACCGCCATCATTTCCTTGTCGTTTTTCATTTCGCCGAGGATTGTAACGGCAATAATATCCTGAACCTCGTTTGTTCCGTCCTCAAAAATCTCGCCGAGCATTTTGAAAAGCTTTTTTTGTTCGGCTTCATTTCCGCTTTTGATTACGTCAAGCACCTTGGCGTTGCCGTGCTCGGTAAAGAAGGTTTCGGGCAGGAACTCGCCGTAGTCAACTACGTTCTGCTTAATAACATCCTTGAATTCGGGATAAAGCGCGCCGAAGCGGTTTGCAAGCGAATCAACGTCGTAGCTGATTATACCGTTTTTAGCCTTTGTACGCGAAACGGATTTGGGCATTTTAACCTTGTCAAGATTAACCTGCTTTTTAACCTTGAAAAGACGCTCTATTTCCTCAATTATTTCGTTTGCGGTTGAGCGTGCCTCACGCTCGTCAAAATCCGCAGGGTCAAGAAGAAGGCGTGAAACTGTGCTGAAATCACCCGTTTCACCGTCAACTGTATATGCGCATTCAAAGGAAAGAATATTGCTTTCGCTGTCGTGAACAAGGCGGTAAACGCCGCTGTCCGAAGCAAAGCTGAGCTCGTTTCCTTCAGCCTGAACCTTTTTAAAACCGAGCTGGTTATTCGTTTCTTTAAGGTTGTTTTCCAACGCTTTGAAAATCTCGTTTAATTCCATAACTCAATTTCCTTTCTTGTTAAATCCGATATATTATACAATATATTTAACGGTTTGTCACTACCCATTTTTAATTATAGTAAAATTTTATTATTGATATTATAATAATTATGTGATAGAATATTTAGAACATAATACCAAAAGGATTTGATTTTTAATGGACAAACGCCCCATAGGTGTTTTCGATTCCGGGCTCGGAGGGCTTTCAACCGTAAGAGCTATAAAGAAGATTTTACCGAACGAAGATATAGTTTATTTCGGCGATACGGGAAGGGTTCCATACGGCACCCGTTCAAATGAAACCATTGAAACCTATACCGCGCAGGATATTAAATTTCTCCGCCGCCACGGCTGTAAAATGATTGTCGTTGCCTGCGGTACAGTTTCAACCGTTTCGGAGCGGATTATAAATGAACTCAGCGAGCCCGCAACCGGTATCGCAAAGCCTTCGGCAAGAGCTGCTGCAAAGGCTACCGTAAACAAAAAAATAGGAATTATGGGTACAAGCGCAACAATCAACAGCGGTGCGTTTGACCGTGAAATACATAAATACGATGAGGAAATTGAAATAGTTTCAGTTGCCTGTCCGCTTCTTGTTTCACTTGTTGAAAGTAACTGGATTGCACCCGACGACGAGGTTACAACCGCGGCGGTTAAAAGATACCTTGAGCCGATTATTGAGGCGGGCTGCGATACAATTATTTTAGGCTGCACGCATTTCCCTCTGCTTTCACCCATTATTCAGAAGGTTGCCGGAGAGAGCGTTAAGCTCATTGATTCGGGG
>JAFYGD010000103.1 GCA_017543415.1 Eubacterium sp.
AACTTCTATCCTTCAACCACCAAAAGCAATTCTCATAAAGACTATAAGGATATGAATACCCAGATTAAGGGCAACACCATTGAGGTTTCGCCCGGCTATAAGGCGGTTTACAGCAATGTTGCTTACGGCGTTCAGCTTACCGGTAAAAAGCTTACCTCAACCACCAACGGAATTCCCGCGGGCGATTTCAGGTGCTCGGGTGTTACGGTTGCGGATAATGAAATTACCTTAAGAAGCAAGGGCTACGGAATCTGGCTTATCGGCTGTGCGGAAAATACGATTGACAATAATACAGTTACCTGTAACATTACAAAGAAGGGCTACAGCGGCAACGGCGACCCGATTCGTATTGAAAGCAGCTATAAAAATACAGTCAGCAACAATATCTTTGACAACATTACCTCATCCGGCAGCTATGATAAAGAGCTTACCGGTATCAGCGTATTAAGCAGCTCAAATTCCAACACTATCTCAAAGAACACCGTTAAAGGCGCAAAGAAGGACGGTATTAAAATTGAAAGCTCCTCCTCAAATAAGGTGCTTTCAAACACCGTTGTATCGCCAAAGCGCGACGGTATCCGTATCACCTCCGCAAAGAAAACAAAGGCTGCCTCCAACACAATTAAAAAGCCCGCAAATGACGGTATTCTTGTTGAAAAGAGCGCTTCGTCAAATATTACGGGCAATACAATTACCAAGGCAAGAGAGGGTATTAACCTCAAATCAAGCAAGTCGGTTAAAATTGTTTCAAATAAGGTATCTTTTTCAAAGAGCGACGGAATTAAGCTTCTTAAATCCAATTCCGCAACAATCAACAAGAATAAGCTTTTAACCCAGAAGCGTGACGGCATTTTTGTTGATTCCTCTTCAAGCCTTGTAATTACAGGCAATACAATCAAATCCAGCGCGCGTTACGGTATCCTTGCAAGTAAAAAGCAAATCAAAAAGGATAAGGGTAATAAGATTACCAAGAGCGGCAAACGCGCACGCAGCTGGAAATAAACAAAATAAAAGAGCAGGCAGCGCCTGCTCTTTTTTTTACTTTATTTAAGCTTGTTATACATTGTGAAAATGTCGTCGTAGGTAAGCTCAATCGGATTGTTTTTCATAAGAGCTGACATGCTCTTTTCGGTAAGCTCCTTAATCTGCTCGTCGCTCGTGCAGTTAATTTCGCCGAGCGTTGTTCTTGCGCCGAGCCTGTTCTTGAGCGCAAGGATTTCGTCCGCCATTTCAAACGCGTCCTTAAATCCGCAGTCCTTTGCAAAGGCGTCAATCCTGCCGTCAGCGTCAGCTTTTTCGGCGTTGAAGCGCATAAAGTAATCAAGCGTAAACGCACAGGCCTCGCCGTGGGGAACTCCGTAAATGTTTGTAAGCGGGAAGGAGCACGCGTGCGAGCCCGTGGTTCTCGGGTGGCTGAACGCAACGCCCGCAACTATTGAAGCCTCGCTCATCTTCTCTCTTGCCTCAAGGTTTGAAGGCTCGTTATAAGCCTTTTCAAGCCACTTGAAAACAAGCCTTGCGGAATGAAGCGCGCACGCCGAGCAAATCGGCTGGTTGTTCTTTGACCAAAAGCCCTCAACAGCGTGGGCAAGTACGTCAAGTCCCGTTGAAGCCGTAACTCTCGGCGGAACGGAAAGCGTAAGCTCGGGGTCGATTACAGCAATTTTAGCGTACATTGAAAAGTCGTTCATGGGCTGCTTTAAGCCGATGTTTACGTTTGTAAGAACGGCAATGTTTGTAATTTCGGAGCCTGTTCCCGATGTGGTTGCAACGCTAATCATCGGAATAGCCTCTGCGCCGTTAACGGCTTTTTCGCCAAGGTGGTAAGGTTCAATTGTGCTATCGCCTTTAACGATAGCGCAGCTTGCCTTGCAGCAGTCCATTGAGCTGCCGCCGCCAAGCGCAACCGCAAAATCTGCGCCGATTTCACGCATTACCTTAACGCAGGCGTTAACGTTGTCCGTTGTCGGGTTTGGGCGGATGTCGCTGAAAACCGCAGCAAGAGTGCCGCCGCTCATTTCAACAAACTCGTCTGCAACGCCGTTTGAAGTAAAAATACCGTCGCAAACAAGAACGCCCTTTGTACCGCCAATTTCGGCAATATATTCCTTTAAACTCTTTCTTTTACCTGTTCCGAATTCAAGGCGAACAGGCAAATTAAAACTCCAATGCATAGTAAATGCCTCCGTAATAATTGTTAAATGAATTATAGCCCAAGTGTTTAATACTTGTCAATAAAAAGCTTTAATTTATATCCTTTTTGACCTTATTGTAAAACGGGGCGTAATAAAAGCAACAGTCGGTTGCTTGTATTATTTATTTTTATGTGTTAATATTCAGTCAGAGGTGATTAG
>JAFYGD010000011.1 GCA_017543415.1 Eubacterium sp.
ACCACCCCGATCAGCCAGAGCCCTTCGCTGCAGTGGTCGGTGAACTGGGACTTCTATGTACCGGTGATCTCGGCCGAAAACTACAACGAGGCGATTATCCCGAGCACGGTTCCGACCACGATCGGCAACTATGTCGGCAAGTCGCTCGGCAGTATTCAGTCCTTCTGCCAGGCGCACGGCATCTCGCTGTCTGTCTCCTATGTCTCCGATCCGACTGCGGCCGACGGAACGATTCTCTCCCAGTCCGCAGCTCCTGGCTCCAGCATCGAAGGCATCTCCAGCATCTCCGTCACCGTTGCCCAGAATGACGGAAGTGCACAGCCGACTCCGGCGGCGACGACAAACTTCGCCGAGATCGGATCTGCCAGCGCCTGCCGCACCTTCAACGGTGTCTGGTCGGATCAGCTGAACCGCTGCTTTGCGACGGAAGGAGAGAAGGAACAGGCGGAGAAAGCAGCCAACACGCCTTCCTCTCCGAGTGAAGTGCGCGACGGCAATACCTGCGCAGCCTATAACTGGGTATGGTCTGACAAGATGGGACGCTGCTACGCAAGCCAGGCGGAAAAGGAACAGGCGGAAGCGGCGCTGAATCCCGCAACGCCGACTCCGGAAGTGGAATTTCCCTGCGGGTCAACATCAACAAGCAGCGTCTTTTTGCCCTTTGCACCGAGCGCCGCCGCCATGTTTACGCAGGTTGTTGTTTTACCCACGCCGCCTTTCTGATTAAACACTGCAACAATTTTACCCATAGTATCACCTCATGTGAATAATATTATACCTTAAATAATATACAATATCAAGGCATAATTGCGAGAAACGCAAGTTTCTTGCAATTATGTTTCAACGGCAGATACTTGTACTGCCGTTGAGAGGAGACCGCACCGAAGTGATTGTTTACGGTTTGCAGGCAAACCGTGTTAATCACAAAGGTTCGGGGGACGAGTTTCACGTGAAACATTTACATTTTCGGCATATATGGAAAAACTCGTGTAGTATTCAACAACATATAGAATGTTTCACGTGAAACACGCAAAGGCGGCGAGCTTTCGCTCACCGCCTCCGCGTGATGAAAAGAGGAGAATATGTTAAAACGGTTGCCCGTTTTAAGCCTTTTTAAGTTTCAGAGTATTCAAGCCCTCGCTTTTGGGGATTTTCACCCTGAACTCAATATAGTCGTCTGTTTCCGTTTTGTCTGTTTCTGCGTTGATTCCCGATGCCTTCATGGTTTCAATGGCACGGTTTACGGTATTTATGAATATCCTTACGTCCCTGAATATTTTAACCGTGTTTCTTTTGGGCTTTACCGTGTTGTCCGTCAGGCTTTCAATAAGTTTTTCCGTCTGTTCTACGTTCAGGCGCTTTTCCTTTATTATATTAAGCGCCGCCCAGATGTCCTTTTCGCTCTCTAATTTAAGCAAAGCCCTTGCGTGGCGCTCGGTTAAGCCTTCTTTTTCAATGAAATAACGCACGTCAACGGGTAATTTCAACAATCTTAACTTGTTTGAAAGCGCGGACTGACTTTTTCCGAGCCTTTTTGCGCATTCAGACTGAGTCATTCCGAAATGGTCAATCAGCTGTCCTATTGCCGCAGCCTCCTCAAAAAAGCTCAAATCGCACCGCTGTATGTTTTCAAGTATTGAAAACACAGCGCTTTCCTCATATCCGCAGTCCACCTCAATGCACGGAACCTTTTCAAGCCCTGCAAGAATTGAAGCCCTCAGCCTGCGCTCGCCGGCAATAACCTCAAAGTAATCCGAATTATTAATTCTTCTTATTAAAAGCGGCTGAAGAACTCCGTTTTCTTTAATGCTGTCTGCAAGGGAAAGCATGTCCTCGCTTTCAAAGCGCCTTCGCGGCTGATAGGGGTTCGGCAAAAGCTTTTCGGTTTTGATATGGCTGATGTCCAAAATTATCACCCTCCCCGTACAAGCTTATATTAACATAAACAGTAACAAAAATAAAGGATTTCCCTTCGCGGGAAATCCTTTTATTTCGACAAAAAACCACGGTTTAAAGCGGCTTTGTGGATATTTTCTTGCTTCTTCTGGGGTATTCTGTCGGAGTTTGCGAAATCTTTTTTATTATAACTATTGACCTGCTGTCGCCGTTCGGCAGTTTATATGAAACACTGCTTTCAAGCTCGCCTCCGAGCGCTTTAATTGCGTTTTCGGCAAGCGCGGTTTCGTCGTCAGGTCCTTTTAGCGCTATAAAGTATCCGTCCTTTTTAACAAAGGGAAGGCAGTATTCGCAAAGTATGTTGAGCGGCGCAACGGCTCTTGCTGTTGCAAGGTCAAATTTTTCGCGGTATTCGGGGTTGTTTCCAAGCTCCTCCGCCCTTGCGCAAACCAGCTCCGCTTCAAGCCCGCAGGCTTTAAGCGCGTTTTCAATAAAACGGAGCTTTTTGCTGACGCTGTCAACAAAGGTAACCTTTAATTTATTGTTTTTTGCAATCATCAGCGGCAAGGTGGGGAAGCCCGCACCACTGCCGATATCTATAATTTTTGTGCCGTAATCAATGTCAAAATATTTCAGCACCATAAGGCTGTCAATAAAATGCTTAACTACAACGTCCTCGGGGTCTGTAATTGCTGTAAGGTTGTATTTTTTGTTAGTTCCTATCAGTTCACCTGCGTAAACCTGAAACTGGCTTAGCATATTATTATCAAGCGGAGCTGAAATTTCCTCGGCATACTGTTCAAGTAAATCTCTGTCTATCATAAGCTCTCCAGAATAATGTTAAGCGCGGTTATATCTGCGGGGTTAACGCCGCTTATACGGCTTGCCTGACCGAGGTTCTGCGGTCTGATTTTTGAAAGCTTTTCAACGGCTTCAAGCCTCAGCCCCTTCAGCGAAGAATAATCTATGTCCTCGGGTATTCTTTTGGCTTCAATACGGCGCATTTCTTTAATCTGCGCCTCCTGCTTTCTGATATAACCCTCATATTTTATGGAAATCTCTACCTGCTCAAACACCTCCTGCGGAAGGTCGGGGCGGGTTGTATCAACGCTTTTTAAATCCGCGTATCCGAGCTGCGGGCGTTTTAAAAGCTCTAAAAGCTTGCAGCCCGTTTTAAGCTCTGCTGTATTGCGTGAAACAAGGATTTTCTGCAGTTCATCCGTCAGGGGAATCGATGTTTCCCTGACTCTTTTCATCTCTTTTTCAATAAGCTCCTGCTTTTTAAGGAAAGCCTTATATCTTTCCTCGCTTATTAAACCGAGCTTATAGCCCGTAGGAGTAAGACGGATATCCGCATTGTCCTGCCTTAAAACAAGGCGGTATTCGCTGCGGGAGGTCATCATCCTGTACGGGTCCGTGCAGCCCTTTGTTACAAGGTCGTCAATAAGGGTGCCGATATACGAGCCTCCGCGGTCAAGAATAAGAGGCTCCTTGCCCTGAATTTTAAGCGCGGCGTTAATTCCGGCAACAAGTCCCTGCGCCGCAGCCTCCTCATATCCGCTTGAGCCGTTGAACTGCCCTGCGCCGTAAAGCCCGTCAATTCCGTTGAACTCAAGGGTTGCCTTGAGCGCGGTCGGGTCAACGCAATCGTATTCAATGGCGTAGGCGGTACGCATAACCTGGGCGTTTTCAAGCCCGGGAATGGTATGAATAAAGGCAAGCTGCACCTCTTCCGGCAGAGAGGAGGAAAGCCCCTGTAAATAAAGCTCCTCCGTGTTCAGTCCGCAGGGCTCAATGAAAAGCTGGTGCCTTTCCTTGTCTGCAAAGCGGACAATTTTATCCTCAAAGCTCGGACAGTACCGCGGTCCCTTACCCTCAATCTTACCGCTATACATTGGTGAGCGGTGAAGATTGTTTAAAATGACCTCTTTCGTTATTTCGTTGGTGTATGTAATATGGCAAACCACCTTGTTTTCGGGCGGGGTTTTTGTTTCAAAGGAAAAGGGGACTGTATGCTCGTCGCCGCGCTGTACCTCAAGCCCTTCAAAATTAACGCTTTTGCGGTTTACCCTGCTAGGAGTACCCGTTTTAAAGCGGCGAAGGGGAAGGTTAAGCTTTTTAAGCGCCTTTGAAAGCTCGGTTGCGGGGAACATTCCGTCAGGTCCGCTTTCATATGAAACCTCTCCTATGTAAACCCTTCCGCCGAGGAAGGTGCCCGTTGCAATAATAACGGCTTTTGCGGTAAATTCCGCGCCGAGCCGCGTTATGCAATGCCATAAATTATTATCGTCTTTAAATAAATCAACTATTTCACCCTGACGAAGGTCAAGGTTTTCCTCTTTTTCAAGGACGTGCTTCATTCCTGCGGAATATTCGCGGCGGTCAATCTGCGCCCTTAAGGAGTGGACGGCGGGGCCTTTGCCGAGGTTGAGCATACGGGACTGAAGGGAATACCTGTCCGCAGCCTTACCCATTTCTCCGCCGAGGGCGTCAATCTCTCTTACAAGATGTCCTTTTGAGGTGCCGCCGATTGAAGGGTTGCAGGGCATATTGCCAACCCAGTCAAGGTTTACCGTAAACACGGCGGTGCTTACGCCAAGGCGCGCCGAAGCAAGGGCAGCTTCAATTCCCGCATGCCCTGCGCCTATAACTATTACGCCGTATGTCCCTGCAAAGTAGTTCATTGATTATTTTCCTACACAGAATTTACTGAAAATCTGATTTACAACCTCCGCGTTGGCCTTCTTGCCCGTAAGGGAAAGAAGCTCGTCCGCCGCAGAGTCAATCATAACGTTTACCGCATCAAAGGTAACGCCCGCTTCAAGAGCGCCGAGCGCTTCAACGGTACAGTCGTACGCGTTCTGACAGTTCTGCCTTTGCCTTGCGTTTGCAAGAAGGGGAGCACTGCTGTCAAAATCCGCAACGCCGAGCAGCCTTTCGGCAGCCGCGGCAAGCTCGTCGTAACCGCTGCCGTTAACGGCGCTGATATACACCGTTTCGGGGAAGGCGGCTTCAATTTCCTTTGTGTCAAGCACGTTTTCAAGGTCTGTTTTATTGATTACCGCAATTGCCCTTTTCGTTTTGCAGCGCTCAATAAGGTCGCGGTCGTATTCGCCGAGCTCCTGTGAGGAATCAAAAACGGCAAGCACAAGCTGCGCTGTGTCAAGCGCCTTGTACGCCTTTTCAATTCCTATGCTTTCAACTAAATCGTCCGAGCTTCTCAGCCCCGCGGTGTCGCGCAGGTGAAGAACAAGCCCGCCGAGGACTACCGTTTCCTCAACAATATCCCTTGTTGTTCCTTCAATGTGGGTAACAATGCTCTTTTCTGTTTTGGTAAGCATATTCATAAGGCTTGATTTGCCTACGTTCGGCCTTCCCGCAATAGCGGTTGAAACACCCTTTGTAACGGTCTGGCCGTTTTCATAGCCGTCAAGCAGGGCTTTAAGCTCCGCACCGCAGGCTTCAAGCGTCTGCTTAAGCTCGCCGTCCGTAATTTCGGGTATTTCCTCATCGGGATAGTCAACCCATGCCGCCATAACCGCCGAAGCGTCAAGCAGCTTTTCAAGCACGCCGCCGATTTTTGCGCTGAGCGCGCCCTGCAGCGCGTTGAACGAAGCCTTAAGGCTTTGCTCGCCCTCTGCGGAAATGAGCTCGGCAACGCTCTCCGCCTGGGTCAAATCAATTTTACCGTTTAAAAATGCCCTCTTTGTAAACTCGCCCGCGCCGGCAGGGGAAGCCCCGGCGTCAAGCACAGCCTTAAGCGTTTTCCTTACAAGCAGCATTCCGCCGTGAACGGAAAGCTCTGCAACATCCTCGCCCGTGTAGCTTTTGGGCGCACGGAATATGAGGGCGACCGCGTTATCGGTTTTTTCGCCCTCTATAACTATATTACCGTATTTTGCACGGTAACCCTTTAAATCTTTCAAAGAAGAGCCGTCATATGCATAAAAAACGCTATCTGCTATATCAATCGCCTTCGGTCCGCTTATGCGGATAACGCCTATTCCGCCGGGCGCGCTGCCCGTGGATATTGCGGCAACGGTTTTTTCCATATGCGCTCCTCCTTTTTGTCAATTAACAATGAACAATGAACAATGAACAATTTTGGGCGGGACACCCGCACCCGTTTAATTGTACGAGCAAAGCGAGTAACCTTCATTGTTAATTCTTAATTCTTAATTGTTAATTTTTTAATGGCGGCAAAACGCGCCGCCATTAGAATCAGTCTTTATTTACCTCAATTTTTCCGAACTTCGGAAGATCGGCTCTGTCAGCCTTGGGGGTGTAATCGGCAGGAGCCGAGGTTGTTGCCTTCGGTCTGTCGTTTCTTCCGCCGCGGCGGCTACCGCCCTTGTTGTAATCCCTGCGGGGCGCCTTTACGGCTCCGCCGACGGGCTCAATTACAACTCTTCTTTCCTGGTCATAACCTATTGAGCGCGATTCAACGCCTTCAATTTCCTGTACTGCGGTGTGAATAACCCTTCTTTCATACGGGTTCATCGGCTCAAAGGTGTAACGCCTTCCGGTTCTTAAAACGCTTGCCGAATACTTTGCGGCAAGATGTCTTAAGGTTTCGTTTCTCTTTTCCCTGTAATTGCCTACGTTAACGCTTACTCTTACATATGCGCCCGAGTGCTTTTTCATTGCAAGGGAAATAAGGTACTGGATTGAATCGAGCGTGTCGCCCCTTCTGCCGATTACGATGCCGTAATCCTCGCAGGTAAGGTCAAGGGTGATAACGCCTTCTTCGTACGACGCTTCAACAGCAGCGTCTTCTATCATAAGGCCCTTAACGATTTCCATAAGATATGCCTTTGCATATTCAAGGTCAACGCTTTCGGGAAAATCCTTCTTTTCAGCTTTAACAACAGCCTTCTGTTCTGGTGCGGGCTTCTTTTCTGCCTTGGGCTGCGCGGGTTTCTTTTCCGCCTTTTGCTGCTTGGGCTGAGGCTTTGCCTTCTTTTCCTTTTTGGGCTGGGGCTTCTTTTCCGCTTTGCCGTCGTCATACCATGCTCTTGCCTTTGCGTCTGCGCCGCCGAAAAGACCTAAAATCTTTTTGCGCGGATATTCAAGAATTTCGGTATGAACGTCAAGCAAAAACTTTTCCGGAGCATTAAGCGCGGCTTTAGCGTTTGCGAGCGCTTCGTCCGTGGTTTTGCCCGTTCCTATTTTCTCTATAATCATAATTTTATCCTTTTATCTTCTTAATGCTTTCTTCCCTTGCTCTTCGCTGAATGGTGTTTTCAATCATTTCACGCGCAACGTTTTTCTTGGGCGGGAAGAATTTTGCCGTAATAAGCTGCTGAACAACAGCCACAAGGTTTGAAATAATCCAGTAAAAGCCTACCGCTGCGGATACCTTAAAGGCAATGTAAAATGAGAACAGCGGCATCATGAGCATCATTATCATCATCTGCTGCGACTGCTGTCCTGCTGCAGTTGCGGGGTTCTGCTTTCTCTGAATTAATGTTGAAACAATACTTGACGCGAGCGCGGTAAGGAAGGAAAGAATCGGGATAATTACAATTATTCCGTCCTTCCAGTGCGGAATTCTGGTCATATCAAGCGAGCCGATATATAAATGGCTCTTGTAGTTGGCAATAGCCTCAATCTTTTCCGCAGTAAACATTTTCGGGAACTGCTCTGCAAGTATGTCCTTGTACTTATCAAAGTTCTGTAAAATTTCAATCTGAAAATATGCGCCTTCGTAATTGATAGCCTTTGCAATTTCAACTGAATGGGCATCAAAATCCGTAATACCTATAATGTACTGAATAGGATAGTAAATGATACCGATAATACCCATAAGGAAAACCATCTGGAACGCCATGGGTCCGCAGCCCATGTTCATGGGGTTGTGGCCCTCTCTCTGATAGAGAGCCTGCATTTCCTCGTTCATCTTCTGACGGTCGCGCGGGTCCTTGGAATTGGCGTATTTTTTCTGGATTTTCTGGATTTTCGGCTGAAGACGCGTTGTTTTTGCCATGGTTTTCTGCTGCCTTAAGTTGAGCGGGAACAGAACCATACGGGTAATAATTGTAAAAACAACAAGCGCAAGGAAGTATTGGTCGTTAAATACAATCAATAAGCCCTCCATTGCCTTACCGAAAAGCCAGTAGAGAGGTTTAAATATTGCCATACCGTTGTTAATACGGGTGGCAGCCATTGTGATAAAATCAAATGTAAACACTTATAAGTCCTCTTTATTTTGATTTTTTCGGCGGTACGGGGTCGTAGCCGCCCTTGAAAAAAGGATTGCACCTTGCAATGCGTAAAAGTCCGAGCGCAACGCCTTTGATTACGCCGTGAATCTGTATTGCCTCAAGCATATACTGCGAGCAGGTCGGGGTATATCTGCACGCGCCGTGTGAAAAGCGCGGAGAAATGGTAAGCTGATAGGTTTTAATTAAAAAAACCATTGCTTTTTTAAGAAGTTCACTGATTGTTTTCATCAATAACACCCAACGCTTTAAGCTGCTTTTTCATTTCAGCGTAAACCCTTTGCATTTTTACCGTGCTCGTTTTCGTTCTTGCAACAAAAACAAAGTCCCAGCTGCCCTTAATCTCCTCCTCAAGCAGCGAATACGCCGCGCGGATTACCCGCTTTGAGCGGTTGCGCTCAACTGCTCCGCCGATTTTCTTTGAGGTGGTGATGCCGTAGCGGCAAGCTTTCTGCCTGTTTTTCATTGCATATGTTACAACACAGGCGGACGCCTTTGACTTTCCGCGGTAGTAAAGCCTTTTAAAATCCTTGTTTTCCTTTAAGGTCTGACTTTTCATAGTCTCCTCTTAATTAGTAAGAAAGTCTTTTTCTGCCTTTAGCTCTGCGGCGGGCAAGTACCTTTCTTCCGTTTCTTGTTGACATTCTCTTTCTGAAGCCATGCTCCTTCTTTGCGTGTCTTTTCTTGGGCTGGAAAGTTCTTTTCATTTTTTTCACTCCGTTTCAAAGATTAAACTTGTCTTAATCTATATTTTCTCTATGCGGTATAGCATAGGCAGTATATTAATTCGGAATTAGGAATTGGGAATTCGGAATTCGGAATTGATATCTAATTTAAGTCTTTACAGACTAATAGCCTTGATATTATATTAAATAAAGAGCAATTTGTCAACTAAAACTTGTATTTATTAAAATTATATTATATAATATCACTATATTTAGCGGTTGGCTTTATTCAAATATACAACTTAAGTGATTAAGGAGAAAAATATGCTCGGAATTATCGGTGCAATGGACGTTGAGGTTGACGCAATAAAGGCGCTTATTCAGTCTCCGGCGGTTAAAACCGCGGCGGGGCTTGAGTTCGTCAGCGGAAGAATTGAAAATACGGAGGTCTGCGCCGTAAGGTGCAATCCCGGCAAGGTAAACGCCGCGCTTTGCACCCAGCTTATGCTCGACCTTTACGATATTGAAAAGGTTATAAACCTCGGGGTCGGCTGCTCGCTGAATGAAAACGTTGTAATTAAGGACGTTGTTGTTGCAACCGAGGTCTGCCAGTATGATTTTGACACCTCCGCCGTTGACGGGGTAAAGGGACTGATTATTGACGGCAAAACCTCTATTGCCGCGGATAAGGAGCTTTCAGACGCGCTTGCAAAGGCTGCCGAAAAGGCGGGAGCAAGGGTACACCGCGGCGTTGTTGCCACGGGCGACTGCTTTATTGCCTCGGATGAGCTTAAGCGCAGCATTGTTGAGGATTTCGGCGCAGTCTGCGGTGAAATGGAGGGCGGCGCAATCGGCCAGGTCTGCTATATAAACAAGGTTCCCTTTGCGGTTTTGCGCTGCGTTTCGGACGGCGGCGACAGCTCTGTTCAGATTGACTATCCAACCTTTAAGCCTATTGCCGCAGAGCAAAGCGCAAGGGCAATTATCAACTTTCTTAAGCAATAATAAAAGCACCCTTTCGGGTGCTTTGTATCAGCCTATCATATAATTACTTAAAAGATATTCCTCCGCCTCGCCGATTAATTCGGAAAGCGCGGTGCTCTCTGAAAAATCAAGGCCGTTGCGCGATTTATCCTCAATAAACGCAAACCTTGCGTCCTTAACCGCAAGCGCCGCGGAGGAAAGCTCTCTGCCTACGGAATAATCAAGCCTGAACATTTCCTTGGGAAGCACGCCCGCCTTTGCAAGGGTTAACGCTCCGCGGTAAAGGGAAAGCATATAGTATTCGTAAACATAGCTTTTCTGGCTTTCGTCCTTAAGGCCGGTAAGCGCAATTCCGAGCAGCTCGTTGGTTGAAGCCGTAAGGGTTGAAGCGCTTCTTTTTGTTCCGTCCTTTTCAACCGTAATGGAAATGTTGCTTGTGTCAACGCCGTTCCTGCTGTCGCTTACGCCGAGCAGGTAATCTGTGGTTACTCCGTAATACGCGCTGCACTTTATAACAAAATCAAGTCCGCATTCCCTTATTCCTTTTTCGTAATGGGAAAGCAGAGCCTGTGAAATTCCCAAATCCGTTGCCGCTCTCTTCTGGCTTATTCCGCGCTCCTTCCTGAGCCGGGACAGCACTTCGGCAAACTTTGAAAGCTTTTTCTTTTCCATATCATTCACCAAATATATATAAAGTATAGTATACAAAGCGTAATAAAGTGCCCCCTTCGAGGCACCTTTCCATTATATCTCAAATTATACTCAAAGTAAACATTTGCGGCGAAATTGTTATTTTTTTGTAACAATGCGCTTTTTGTAATACAAAACGGGAGGTTTCAGTATTGAAAACATACACTCTGTATTTATTCCGCCACGGTCTTACCAAGGGAAATTACAACGCACAGTATATTGGGCATACGGATTTGCCCCTTACTACAGATAGTATTGAACAGCTGAAAAGCATCAAGGCAAAACACCACTATCCGGAGGTTGAGGCGGTGTTCGTTTCACCCCTTAAAAGGGCTGTTCAGAGCGCTGATATAATATTCCCGAAAAATAACAAAATTGTAATAGATAATTTTATTGAGTACAATTTCGGCGAGTTTGAAGGTCATACCGCGGACGAGCTGAAGGATAACGAAGCGTTTAAAAACTGGATGCACGGAGACATTTATTCCGCTCCGCCCTTCGGGGAAAGCAACGCGCAGTTTACGCAGCGTATATGCGAGGCGTTTGAAAAGGTAATCAACGGCTGCGTTGCAGAGGGTATTCAGAACATTGCCATAGTCAGCCACGCGGGAGTTTTAATGACAATCCTTGCCTGCTACGGACTTCCCGAAGCGCCTATGGCGCACTGGCAGATGGACGCGGGCTACGGCTTTAAGCTGAGAATTGACCCTGCGCTGTGGATGAGGGCAAACAAGCTTGAGGTTGCAGACACCTCGCCCGTTGGATTGAAAAGTGAAGAGTGAAAAATGAAAAGTGTTGGTCGCTGCGCACGGCGTTCACATAAAAGAAACCGAGAGCTATTCGCTCTCGGTTTCTTCTTCGTCTTCTTCATCCTCGCTTTTGGCAAGCGTTGTCGGCTCACCGTACGCGGGGTTCGTGTAGTAGTAATCCGTCGGTCTTGCGCCGTCCTGGTAGAAGCCCGTCCGGTTAACTCTCTTTGTGTCAACCCTTCTCTGCGCAAGCGTTATGCTTGATTTGCCGTAAATGCGCATCTGCATATCGTAAGCGTCTGCGGGGAAGTCCGCTCTCCAAATCCACTGGTTGAAAAATTCGCTTCCGTAAATACCGCCCGTTACGTTAACGGTCGGGTAATTGAAGGAGGAAACGTCAAACTTCGTCCAGCCGTGGGAGAAGCCGTAGGACGCAATTTTAACAATTTCGTTTGTTGAAAAGCCCGTTTTAACGTAGGGAACAAGCTTGTCAATAAGCTGTAGCTGCTTTGTCATCGGAGCGTCCTTGAAATCGTTAAAGATAGTCATTAACGTTGTTTTCTGGCGGTCTGCCCTTGCATTGTCGGTATCAATGTGCCTTATTCTGCAATATGCAAGCGCCTGCTTTCCGTTAAGCCTCATCTTGCCCTTTGAGCCCTCAAAGGTCTTTTCAATGGTAACTCCGCCGTAGCGTCCCTGATGGTTGTTAATCTCATAGATTTCAGCGTCTGTCAGCTCAAGCTCAATACCGTTTTTGTAAAGCTTATCAATAATCTTTTCAAACGAGGTAAAGTTTACTATTGCGTAATTGTCAATATCAATTTTATAAAGCTTTTCAAGGCTGTTGATGTAAACGTTTAGGTTACCCGTTGACATTGCGCCGTTGAGCTTGCCGAACTTACCCGTGCTTTCGTCACCGGGAGTTGTTTCCCAGTAGGACCAGCTGTCACGAAGAACGGAGGTCAAAACGATTTCCTTTGTATCAATATTTATGCTTGCAATAATCGCAGCGTCCGCTCTTGTGTCGTCCTCAAGGATTTCCTTGCCCCTTGTGTCCTCGCCTACAAGAAGAACGTTGAGAACGTGGGTTGAGGAACAGGGGGAACCGTTGTAGTACCAGGTTCTTACCATATCCTCAAGGGAGGAAAGCTCGCTCGCGTCTGTTTCAATAATCGGGTCAAAGTTTTCAACAAGGTGCTTCATACCCTGCCACTCCGCCTGGGATACGTTTGAAATATCGTCGTTGTTGCGGTCAAGGATTTTAAGCCAGTCAAAAGCCTGCCATGCAAAGAATCCGCCCGCAATAAGAACAAGCGCAATAAGAACGGCAATAACTGCGGTAATTACCTTCTGGGTTTTGGTTTTTTCCTTTTTAACCTTTTCGGGCTTTTCCTCTTCTTCGTAAATGTCAGCCGTTTCAGCCGCTTCCTCTTCGTCTGCAAGTTCAAGGAGGTTGACCATTTCGCCGTCCTCGGTTTCAGCGCCTTCGTCGGGGTTCTGGGTTTCTTCCTCGGTTTCGGGAGCTTCCTCCGCTTCGGGAG
Organism: Eubacterium sp.; assembly: GCA_017543415.1. Taxonomy (GTDB): domain Bacteria; phylum Bacillota; class Clostridia; order Oscillospirales; family Acutalibacteraceae; genus Eubacterium_R. The sequence goes on from JAFYGD010000011.1 coordinate 12,747, forward strand.
CTTCCTCCGCTTCGGGGGGTTCTTCCGCAGTGGCTTCCTCCGCCGGTACCGGTTCCTCTTCGGGAACGGCGGTCTCCGTTTCAGCCGCTTCCTTTATTTCGGTTTCGTTTTCCTCGCGTCTTTTTTTGACCTCGGAAAGTATGTCGTCAATATTATAATCTTTACTCAATGCGATTCTCCTCAATCAAAGGGTTTATGTTTCAGGGCTTGGGGAATAAATTATTCTTCGCCCTGTTCGCCTTCCTCTTCCGTCTGTGTTTCGGGTTCGGTTCCGTCATAATACTCCTCTTCCTCGTATTTGTCAACTATTGAAAGAGTTGCAAGGCGTTCGCCCTCCTTAACCTTCATAACCTTAACGCCCTTGCTCGGTCTTCTGAAGGTTGAAATCTGGTCAGCATGAGTTCTTATAACAATTCCGTCCGTTGTAATCATAATTACATCGTTGTCGTCGTCAACGGGGGCAATCATTGCAACCTTGCCGAACTGCTCGGTACGGTAATTTATAAGTCCCTTGCCCGCTCTTGACTGAACGCGGTAGTCGGAAAATTCGCTCTTTCTTCCGTAACCGGTTTCGGAAACGGTAAGAAGCTGCTTATCCTCCTGTGCAACGGCAAAGCCTACAACGTAGTCGCCCTCGCCGAGCTGAATAGCCTTAACGCCGCGGGCGGTTCTGCCTATCAGCCTTGCGTCGCTTTCCTTAAAGCAGATTGACATACCGTCGTGCGTTGCAACAACAAGCTGTCTTTCGCCGTCGGTTACGTCAACCCAGCAAAGCTCGTCGCCCTCGTCAAGATTGATTGCAATAATACCCGTTTTGCGGATATGGTCGTACTGATTGATAGCGGTTCTCTTGATAATACCGCCGCGCGTTACCATGCAAAGGTAAGCTCTGTCCTCTTCCTCGGGAATCTGAACCATTGTTGAAACGGTTTCGCCCTGTTCAAGGGGAAGAAGGTTTACAACGTTGAGTCCCTTGCTTGTTCTCGAAGCCTCGGGAATCTGGTATCCCTTCATTTTAAATACCTTGCCGCGGTTGGTGAATATAAGGATATAGTCATGGGTGGAGCAGGTGAACATGGTTTTTGCGTAGTCCTCCTCACGCCTTGACATACCCATAATTCCCTTGCCGCCGCGGTTCTGCGCGCGGTAGGTGTCAACCGTCTGGCGCTTGATGTAGCCGCGCTCGGTAAGAGTGAAAATACAGTCCTCAACGGGAATTAAGTCCTCATCGTCAACGTCGCCGGTAAAGGCGGAGATTTCCGTACGTCTTTCGTCTCCGAATTTATCCGCAATCTCGCGGCTTTCAAGCTTGATAATTTCGTCAATTCTCTTCGGATTTGCAAGAATATCGTTAAAGTCCTTGATTTTTGCGTGTAATTCGTCAAGCTCGTTAATGATTTTTTCTATTTCAAGTCCTGCAAGCTGACCTAAACGGTAAGCGACTATTGCGCTTGCCTGCGGGTCGTCAAAGCCGAACTTATCCATAATTGCCTGCTTTGCCTCAGCCTGGCCGCCCTTGCAGGCGCGGATTGTTGCAATTACCTCGTCAACAATATCTATAGCCTTGGCAAGACCTTCTAAAATATGCGCTCTTTCAGCGGCTTTCTTAAGGTCAAATTCGGTTCTGCGCTTAATTATATCTCTCTGGAAAGTAATGTATTTTTCAAGAATCTGCTTTAAATTCATTACCTTCGGAACGCCGTCGTCAAGCGCAAGAAGAATTGCGCCGAAGGTAACCTGCATATCCGTCATTTTATACAGATTGTTTAAAACTACCTGGGCGTTAGCGTCGCGCTTTACAACAATTTCAATGTGCATTCCGCGTCTGTCGGAATAATCCTGAATGTCCGCAATACCCTCAAGGCGCTTTTCCTTAACAAGGTCTGCAATACGGGTTATGAGCCTTGCCTTGTTTACCGCGTAAGGAATTTCGGAAACTACAATCTTAAAGCGGTCGCCGCGCGTTTCAATAATTTCAGCCTTTGCGCGGATGTAAATTTTGCCTCTGCCCGTTGCATAAGCCTCGCGGATGCCCCTTGCGCCCATAATTATACCTGCAGTCGGGAAATCGGGGCCCTTGATATGCTCCATTAATTCCTCAAGCTCTGCCTCGGGGTTGTCAGTAAGGCAGCACATACCCTCAACAACCTCACGCATATTGTGGGGCGGGATATTCGTTGCCATACCTACGGCAATACCCGAAGAGCCGTTTACAAGCAGGTTTGGGAAACGTGCGGGAAGCACGGTCGGCTCGTTTTCCGTATCGTCAAAGTTGGGAGCCCAGTCAACGGTTTCCTTCTTGATATCCTCAAGCATCTTCATTGCCGTTTTGGAAAGCCTGCTTTCGGTGTAACGGTAAGCAGCCGGCGGGTCGCCGTCAATAGAGCCGAAGTTTCCGTGGCCGTCTACTAAAATATGGCGCATTGAAAACGTCTGCGCAAGCCTTACCATTGCGTCGTAAACAGAAGCGTCACCGTGGGGGTGATAGTGACCGAGCACGTCGCCGACGGTGGTGGCGCACTTTCTGTACGGGTTGGTAGGATAAAGGTTGTTTTTATACATTGCGTATAAAATACGGCGATGTACGGGCTTGAGTCCGTCGCGGACGTCGGGCAAAGCACGCGAAACGATAACGCTCATTGAATAGTCAAGGAACGCCTTTCTGATTTCATCGCTGATTTCAACGTCAACTATTTTCTGATTGTCATAACGGATTTGATTGTCCAATTATAATTCCTC
>JAFYGD010000104.1 GCA_017543415.1 Eubacterium sp.
GACCCCAGAGCAAGTTCGGTTATAAGGACTTTATTCCCATGTTCAGGGGCGAAAAATTCAGCGCAGACGAATGGGTAAGCCTTTTCAAAAAGGCGGGCGCTAGGTACGTTATGCCCGTTTGCGAGCATCACGACGGTTTTGCCATGTACGATACCGAGTTCAATGAGTGGAACGCCGTAAAAATGGGTCCCTGCCGCGACGTAATAGGTGAAATCAAAGCCGCCTGCGATGAAAAGGGACTTACCTTTTGCGGCTCAACTCACCGCGCGGAGCATTACTTCTTTATGAACCCCGGAAGAAGCATTGAAAGCGACGTTAATGACGATAATTACAGGGATTTCTACGGTCCCGCAGTTACGGTTCATGACCTTATGGGCAGCGCAACCTTCAAGTCAACCGAGGATACTTATGCCGAAGGCGCAAGCGACGAATGGATGGAAGACTGGATGGTCCGCACCTGCGAGCTTATAGATAAATATCAGCCCGCAATTGTGTACTTTGACTGGTGGATTCACAATCACTCCTTTAAACCTTATCTAAAAAAAATAGCTGCTTATTATTATAACCGTGCAGAGGAATGGGGCAAGGAGGTTACCATTAACTATAAGCATGAGGCGTTTCCGCCGACGGTTGCGACCTTTGACGTTGAAAGGGGAGCCCTTACGGGTATCTCACCCGTTCCGTGGCAGACCGATACCGCTATCGGTAAGCACTCCTGGGGCTATACCAAAGCAAACAGATATAAGAATTCAAGGCAGCTTATCTGCGATTTGATTGATATTGTAAGTAAAAACGGCATGCTCCTCCTTAACGTCGGCCCCAAGCCTGACGGTACAATTACTCCGCAGGAAACAAAGGTTCTCCTTGAAATAGGCGAGTGGCTTGAAAAGAACGGTGAGGGCATCTACGGCACCACCTTCTGGAAGCAGTTCGGCGAAGGCAAGGTAAACGCGGAGGATGGCTTCTTTAAGGATAATAACGAAAAGCGCTATACAAAGCGCGATTTCCGCTTTACCTATAAAAACGGCTATCTTTATGCATTTCAGATGCGCCCCGACGGCAGGGACGTTTCAATTAAATGCCTTAAAAGAAAGGCGCAGCACGATTTCCTTATCGAATCGGTAACGCTTCTTGAAACAGGCAGGAAGCTTGATTTTGACAGAACGGAAAAAGAGCTTCTTATCAAAACAGAGGGCTATAAGAGTTCAAAGCCCATATGCTTCAAAATAGAAATCAGCTAAAAAGGAAAAAACAATGGTTTGTAATACAATTCTTGATGCAATCGGCCATACGCCGATGATTAAACTTAACCGCCTTGCGCCAAAGGACGGCGCCCAGATTTTCGTTAAGTACGAGGGCGTAAATATCGGCGGCTCAATTAAAACCCGAACCGCTTACAATATGCTTAAACGCGCAACGGAAAAAGGCGTTATTAATGAAAACTCTATTATTGTTGAGCCGACAAGCGGCAATCAGGGAATAGGAATTGCCCTTGTAGGCGCAGTTATGGGCTATAAGGTTAAAATAATTATGCCCGATTCCGTTTCGGAAGAGCGCCGCAAGCTTATTAAAAACTACGGCGCAGAGGTTATTCTTATCCACGATGACGGCGATATCGGCAAGTGCATTGCCGAATGTATTGCCCTTGCGGATAAAATGAACAAAGAGGATGAAAACGTTTTCGTTCCCTCACAGTTTGATAATCCCGATAACCCCAAGGCGCATATTTACTATACCGCAACGGAAATTCTTGAACAGGTAAACTGTGATATAGACGGCTTTTGCAGCGGTGTCGGTACGGGCGGTACAATAAGCGGTATCGGCGAGGTGCTTAAAAGGCAGAACCCCGCAATCACAATCTGGGCTGTTGAGCCTGCGGACGCGGCAATTTTAAGCGGCGGCGCAGTAGGTACTCATCTTCAGATGGGTATCGGAGACGGCTTAATCCCCGAAAACCTCAACACAAAAATCTATGATAATATCTGCGTTGTTTCGGATAAAGAAGCAATTGAAACCGCCCGCCGCCTTGCAAGCGAGGAGGGTATAATGTGCGGTATTTCAAGCGGCTCAAACGTTGCCGCCGCAATTAAGCTTGCAAAGCGTCTCGGTAAGGGTAAAACGGTTGTTACCGTTCTTCCCGATACGGGCGAGCGCTATTTCAGTACGGTATTATTTGATTAACGGGAGGGCGTGTTGCCCTCTTTTTCGGAGAATTATTATGAAAACCCAAGAGATAATAATCAATAAAGAACGCAATGCAGTGCTTACCGCTTATATTCAGAAAACGGGCGGTGAATTCAGCAATATAAAAAAACGCCCGGCAATTATTGTTCTGCCCGGCGGGGCTTATGAATTCTGTTCTGACAGGGAAGCTGACCCCATTGCTCTTGTTTATCTTAAAGCAGGCTTTCAGTCGTTTGTTTTAAGGTATTCGGTTTCAGAGCATAAAGCGTGGCCTAATCCGCTTGAAGATTATGAAAAAGCGTATAAGCTTATCTGTGAAAACAGTGAAGAGTGGGGAGTCGATGCAGAGCGGATTGCCGTCATCGGCTTTTCCGCAGGCGGCCACCTTGCAGGCTGTGCGGCAACCGTTTCCGCCTGTAAGCCGCGCGCCGCAATTCTCGGCTATCCCGTTTTGAACAGAGCAACTGCAGACAGGTACAGTACCGCCGCTCCCGACGTTACAGAATGTGTTGATAAAAACACCTGCCCCTGTTTTGTTTTTGCAAGCAGGAACGATACTACGGTACCTATTGAAAACACAATAGAATTTATTAACGCTCTTAACAAAAACAGCGTAGGCTTTGAGTGCCATATTTACAGCGATGCTCCCCACGGCTTCTCCGTTGCGGATGAAACCGTAAACGCAATGGAAATGGATATGTGCCAAAGAACGCCCAACTGGACTTCAGACAGCGTTTCATGGCTTAAAGAAATACTTAAATAAAAAAACGGCTGTTTAAGCCGTTTTTTATTTTATGTCTATAACTATGTAATTCTTTTCGCTTGCCTTTTCAAGGGTGAGCTTAAAGCCTCTTTTGCTGAACAGACAGCGCTGAACCGCTCCGCCTTTAACCTGTGTAAACGGCTCTTCGCTTTCTTCCTTAGGCTTTCCGTATTTTTTAATAAGGAGCTCCCTTATTTCCTCGTATCCAAATTCGGAGCTGTGGATATAAATGTTATACGCCTTTTTAACAACCTCGCCGAGATCCTCTTTAAAGTAAACGCTGCCGTCAGCAGGCTTGTCAAAAAGCGTTCCCTCAAACGGAGCCTGAAGAAAGCCGCCTTTTTCAACAAGATACTTTTCGTTAATTCCTGTTTCGGCAGGGCTTTTTTTAAGCCAGCTTACCAGTTCAAGTACGTCGCCCGCAGGATAAAGCTCTTCTTTTTCCGGTTCGTTATCCTTCTTGCCCAAAGCAGTGCTGCTCTTCATATACTTGATGTAAATTACAAGTATTGCAAGGCAAATAAGAATCATTAAAACCAGAATGATTACGGAAATAGTAGTGTTGTTCATAAAAATCCTCCGTTAATAGCTTTTTGCTATTATCTCTCTTATTTCGGCTTCAAGCTGTTCTACCTCCGCTTTGAATTCCCTTGAAGAAACTCTCAACGCTCCGCCGCCGAGAATTATCAGCTGTTCAAGTGCGTCGGAGGTAACAACCCTTACCTTGTGTTTTCTCGCAAGCGAGTGTGAAACCTTTTCTATATACATATCAGCCGTTTCGGCTTCCTTGGTATATACAATGTTAATATTGTCAATTTTTTCAACCTCGCGCGTGCCTTTGACCTTGTAAGCGTCAAAAACGGCAATAACCTCGCATTTTTTATAACCCTGGTAGTTGCAAAGAATGTTGATTAATGCGTTACGCGCCGCGTCAATGTTTTCCTCTGAAAGCTCTTTTAGCTTATCCCATGAAAAGATTACGTTGTACCCGTCAACCAAAAGGTATTCGGGGCTCTCGTATTTCGGCGGCTTTGGCTTGTGCGGCGTGCTTTCTGCTTTTTCGGTAAGGTTGAAATGTGTTTCCTGCGGCGCGCCCGATGTCTTAATCGGGCCGTAGGTCGCCTCAAATATCTTTATAAGCTCTTTGTCAAGCGCAAATAAATCCTTTTCCTTTTTGTAGCCTCCGAGCTTTGCTCTGTAGCTTTCTGTGCTTTGCTTCGGCGGTGAAAGCGCGCTCGGCAGGTGCATATGGCTTTTAACCTCGTTCCATTTTACGTTGTAGCCCGCGCCGTGCGAACAGAAAACGGAATCCGCCGTGTTTTCAACGTCTGAGTCGCAGTAGTAGCCAATGCTTTCTATAACCTCTTTTTCGTTGTGGCAGACGTCGTAGCCCTTCAGCGCGCAGGAAAGCCGTCCCTTGCCGTGCGTGTAAGCAATTACCTCCTTCGTGTAATCGCTCATTTCAAAAACGGGCGCCGTGCCTTTGATTACTGTCGTTTCACCCTGCGCCTCGGGCGGCTCAAAGCTTCCGCACATTTTCTGTATGTCCGAAAGCGCGCGCCCCGTGTTTTCGGTAGGTATTTCAAGGGTGAATTCGTATATCGGTTCAAGCAGTACGGATTCAGCCGAGCGCAGCCCCTGCCTTACAGCACGGTAAGTAGCCTGGCGGAAATCGCCGCCCTCCGTGTGCTTTGGGTGAGCTCTTCCGCTTGCAAGGCTTATTTCCATATCCGTTATCGGCGAGCCCGTAAGAACGCCTATATGCGTTTTTTCGTGCAGGTGGGTAAGTATAAGCCGCTGCCAGTTTTTATCAAGCAAATCCTCTTTGCACTGCGATTTGAAAACAAGCCCGCTTCCGCGTTCAAGCGGCTTGAGAACAAGGTGAACCTCTGCATAATGGCGCAGCGGTTCAAAGTGGCCTATGCCTTCAACCGTGTTTTTAATTGTTTCCTTGTAAATTATATTTCCCTTTCCGAAGCTTATGTTAATTCCAAAGCGCTCTGCAAATAAAGCTTTAAGAACCTCAAGCTGAATTTCTCCCATCAGCTGAACCTGAATTTCCTTTGTTCTTTCGTTCCATACTACCTTGAGCAGCGGGTCCTCGGCTTCAAGGATTTTCATTTTCATAAGCGCCGTGTGTGCGTCGGTACCGTCTGGCAGCTCAACTCTGTATGTAAGAACGGGTGCAAGCAGCGGAGAAACCGTGCCCGTTTCAAAGCCGAGCCCGTCGCCTGCGTTAGCAAAGCTTATCCC
>JAFYGD010000105.1 GCA_017543415.1 Eubacterium sp.
ATTGCTGCGTATCGGAGGTGAAAGCGCTCTTGCACAGCTAAACGTAGTTCAAAACGTTTCCTATGTTGCCCTTGCTATATATACGGCGCTCGGCGATACAGTACAGCCGCTCAGCGGAACATTTTTTGTTGAGCATAACAAAGCTTCAATAAAACGCGTTATGTCACTCGGAATCATCATTGGCGTTATCTGCGGCGGTATCATAGCTTTACTTTTCAGCGTTTTTGCCCAGCAGGTCTGTGAACTGTTCGGATTAAAAGACGACGCAATAAACGCCGGCTCGTTTGCAGTAAGGCTGTTTTGTATCTCAATTATTCCTGCAGGATTAAACATAACCTGGAGCTCATGCTTCCAAGCAATCAAAAGAGAAAAGCTTGTATTCGCTATAAATCAACTTCGCACTTGCGTATGCTTCCTTATCTTTGCGTTAATCCTTTCAAGATTTGAAACAAAGTGGTTCTGGTTAGTATTTTTAGGCGCTGAGGTTTTAACGCTCATTATCTGGATTCCTTTTGCAAAGAAAAAGAAACAAGATGAGTCGGACAAGGTATTTTCTTACTTTCTTGATACCAATTCATCGGATATATCGGAATTACTGAGACTTTCCGAAACTTTCTGCGACGAAAACAACGCTAACCCAAAGCAGAGCTACTGCGTATCTATCTGTATTGAGGAAGTATGCCAGGCTATTATAGAAAACGCGTTTAATCAGCAGGGCGACGAATACATTCAGCTCACTCTTTGCTTTGAAAACGACGGCACGATTATTATTCACATACGAGACAACGCCGTAAAATTCAATCCCTTTGCAATGAATACGGGACATAACTATGAAGAGGACGAGGAGCATCTTGCTTCCCTCGGTATTCAGATAGTTAAAACCAAGTCAAAGCAATTCTTCTATCGCAGACACGCCGGCTTCAATACGCTTACAGTGGAGGTAGAATAACATATGAATTCAGAAATCCGCACCGCTGTAAAAGATGATATTCCCGCTCTTTGTGAAATATGGAAAGCGTGTTTTAACGATACTACAGAATATATAAACTGTTTTTATAAAGAAAACTTTGAGCATATTTCCATTCTTGTCTATACGGAAAACGAAAAAGTGCTCAGTATGGTTAATTTAATCGATTGCAGCTTTGTTTCAAATGAAGGTAACGTTAAAGCAAAGTTTCTTTACGCGGTAGGTACGCTTCCGTGTTACCGCAAGAAAAGCTGTTTTACAAGGCTTCTGAAACATCTTGAAAACGACGCTAAACAAAACGGATACGCGCTGTTTCTTAAGCCGTCAAACGAAAGTATTATTAAGTATTACGAAAAATCGGGTTTTATTATTGACTCATACTTAAGAATTGTAACCATACCTCCAAATGAGGAAAACAAGCTCACGGTAAAGCCGCTTTCGTCTGAAGAATATAACCGTATGCGAAACGCAGAACTATCGACTCAGGCTTATGTTAAATGGGATGACTTTCACGTTAAATGGTGCGTGCTTGAAAACGGATACTTCGGCGGAAAAACCCTTTCGGTAGAGCTTAACGGAAAAGAGTATTATATAATGTGTTATCCCGAGGAGGATATGCTCACAGTAACCGAAACGAATCTGTCCGTTTCACAGTTAAAGCAGATTAGCGGTTATATGTGTAAAATGTTCGGCAAAGCGTTTATTAAAGCGTATATGCCTGACTCGTGCAGCCAAGGAGAGAAAACGGTCTCCTCTCTGATATATAATGCGCCAAAGCGCAACACCTATGTAAATCTTATTCTTATATAAAGGAATGATAATTATGGCTAAAGAGAAATCAAGAGAAAAACGCGTTGTTTCACTTCGTACAAAAACCTTAACGCTTGTGCTTCTTGCATCAATTATCCTGTCGTTAGTCGCTGTATTAATCAGCGGTATCACGTACGGAAGCACTATGTACAAGCATTATAAGGACCTCGCTGAACAGTTAGCAGACACAGCTGCATATCAGCTAAGCGCCGACGATATCGTACGTTATTACAACGAGGTTAAAAAAATCGGTGAATTTGACGAGGAAAAGTATGAAAGCGACAAATTATACCGTACCGAATACGACAAAAAAGCCGAAGCTTTAAAGGACGAAAAGTATAATAAAATGCTTAATACGCTTTTTATCTTCGCCGACCAGTCCCAAAAAAGAATTGAGATTAAATATATCTACGTACAGGTATTAGAGGGAAATAATGTTACATATATTTTCGACGCCGACCACAACGACAGCTATCAGCTCGGCACCGTACAGCCTGTATCAAAGGAAATACTGGGAAGAAAGAACCTTGAGAACGGTATCGAAGCCTTTATTAACCATACTAAAGATGACGGCTGGCTTTGTTCCTGTATGAGACCTGTTAAGGATGCAAACGGAAAATCCGTTGCGTTAGTCGGAGTAGATATTCAGGTGAACAAGGTTGTAGAAAACGTTGCTATTTACCTTGCTATTTTAACGGGAGTTACCACGGTAGCCGTTGCGTTAATTATCCTTATAGTTCTTAAAAGAACAAACAAATCTGTTGTTGAGCCGATTAATATGCTTTCGGCTGCTACACGAAGCTTTGTTGACGACCAAAGTGAAAGCCAGAAGGATACTTCAGCCATATCAAAGCTGAATATTAAAACAGGCGATGAAATAGAGGTGCTCAGCAACTCCATAAAACAGATGGAGCTTGACATTATCGACTATATCACAAACCTTACCGCTATTACCGCCGAAAAGGAAAGAATCGGAGCAGAGCTTGACGTTGCTACGCATATTCAGTCATCAATGCTGCCGAGCATATTCCCCGCTTTTAGCGATAAGAGAGAATTTGACATCCACGCCTCAATGGTACCCGCAAAAGAGGTAGGCGGAGACTTCTACGATTTCTTTATGGTTGACAAACATCATCTCGCAATCGTTATGGCAGACGTTTCGGGAAAGGGTGTTCCCGCAGCGCTGTTTATGGTAATCGGTAAAACCTTAATTAAAGACCACACCTCCCCTGATACCGACCTCGGAACAGTATTTACAGAGGTCAACAATATACTTTGTGAATCAAACAGCGAGGGACTGTTCATTACCGCGTTTGAGTGTGTTCTTGACCTTGTTACAGGCGAATTCAGATACGCAAACGCAGGTCACGAGGTACCGATTATTGCTCGCTCAGGCGGTATATTTGAAGCGTTCAAGATTAAACCGGGATTTGTTCTTGCAGGCATGGAGGATATTCCGTATAAAAGCGGTGTGATGACTCTTGAGCCCGGAGACAAGCTCTTCCAATACACCGACGGCGTTACGGAAGCAACTAACGCAAATAAAGAATTATACGGTATGGACAGACTTGAAAAAGCGCTTAACAAAGTAATAGACGAGTCACCCGAAAACATTCTTGCGTACGTTAAGGAGGATATCGACGCCTTCGTAGGCGACGCTCCGCAGTTTGACGATATTACAATGCTTTGCCTGAATTTCAAGAATTATATGAACGACGAAGAAGCAGAATGATAATCGTTATTATGTAAATTGATATGAACAAAAGTAAGCCTCCGCCGGTAAAAGCGGAGGCTTACTTTTTCTTTACAATATTAAGATGTATGGTATTGTAATAATAGTAAATCCCCATAATTATATAGAGAGACTTGAAAATAAGAAAAAGGCTTTATCTTTGACTTTATCAATCCTTATGGCGTTATCAGTTTTTTCATTTAATCGCCCCTTAATAAACTATTTCCCGTCGGGGAAGGTGAGCGAAAGCAGGAATTGCGGGCTTGCTTTTGTCAGCATAACAATTCCGTTTTCTTCGGCTTTGCGCCTTAAATTCCGCAGTCCGCCCGTTTCCTGTATTTCGCCCGTCGGCGGGGTGCCGTCGTTTGTGAATTCAACGGTTCGGTTGCTTACCGTAATATTTATTACGGAGCCGTTTGCATGCTTAACGGTGTTCGTTATGCACTCGTGAACGGCAGTTGTAAATACGTTATTTTCCTTAATATCCGCAGGAATTTCGTTTGAAATATTAAGCTCAACGCCTATTGCCTCTGCTGCGTTGACAAGTATTTCAAGCTCGTCAAATTCATTCGGCGCTTCCGCTTCACGCCTTAAAACAGCAACGGTGAACGACCAGATTTCAAGCAGCTCATTGCGCTTTTCGCCGTTTCCGTTTAAATATGCTCTAAGCATTAACAGCGCATTTCCGATATCGTCGTGAAGCTTGATTTTAGCACTTAAAATCTCGTTTTCCCGAACGATAGTATCCATATTTCGGCTGTAGCTTTTAAGGCTTTTGTTGATTTTATCAAAGTATGCGTTTCGGTTTTCAAGCTCAAGGGATTTGTTGTATAAATCAGTAACGTCATAAGCGATGATTTCGGAAACGGTCTGTTTTTTTATTGTAATTTCATTTTTGATAAAACGCCATACCGTGCCGTCGCTTAAATGCAACAATTCAATATCGCCCATTTTAATTAAATTGCAGCCGTTGATAAAGTTGCCGCTGCGGTATTTGTTTTCAAGGTTAAGAACGTCAAAAACAGCCGTACCGAAAGCAAGCATTGATATGCGTTGCATTGTTTTGTTTACAAGAAGCGGAATACCGTCGCTTGCGGAATAAACAACACCGTCCCGAAGGCTGTCCATACCCTCCTGCAAAGACGAAGGCGTAAGACGGCTCTTTTCGTTTTTTTTCAGCTTAACATAGCCGAAAACCGCAAAAAGAAGCAGTAATAAATCTAATATTACGATAGCTGCAACGGGAATGTTAGCATACATTTCCACCGTAACACCAAGCGTTAAATACAGAAAATGTCTTTTCATGGGATTAAGAAAAAATCGGAAGATTTCATAATTGACGCAGCTTAAGGCAAAGCCTGCGCAAAATGCCGCAATTTGCCTTATACCGACCTTATCATAAGCCGATTTTACAATAAGATAAATGTAAGCCGTTATGAGAAAA
>JAFYGD010000106.1 GCA_017543415.1 Eubacterium sp.
ATATCATTAAGATGGGCGGCGCTTACCACGGCTGGTCAGACCAGCTTGCATGGGGCATGCGTGTTCCCGGTACGCTCAACACTCAGTCACACGGTGTTCCGCTCTTCGTATTCAAGCACACTCAGGAATTCTTCCCGAACGACCTTAAATCACTTGAACTCAAGCTTAAGATTAACCAGTTCCGCGGCGGCACTGCTGCTGTATTCATTGAACCCTGCGGACCCGAATCTGCTACCCGTCCCGTTGATAAGGACTTCCCGAAGGGCGTTCAGGCTCTTTGCCGTAAATACGGCGCTCTCCTTGTTTCTGACGAGGTTGTTACAGGCTTCCGTATCGGTTTATCAGGCGCTCAGGGCTACTACGGCTATGACCCGGATATTACTATTTTCGGTAAGATTATTGCCGGCGGTTATCCCGGTGCAGGCGGAATCGGCGGCCACAGAGAGGTTATGAAGTACCTCGGCGCAGGTCTTGACAAGGCTGAAGGCAAGAAGATTCACAAGGCAATGTGCGGCGGTACAATGGCTGCTACACCGATTTCCTGCGTTGCAGGTTACACCGTTATTTGCGAAATTGAAAAGAGAAATGCCTGCCAGGTAGCAGGAAGAATGGCTGACCGCCTTGTTAAGGGCATCAACGAAAGCATTAAGAAGTACGACCTTCCGTTCGTATGCTACAACGTTGGTTCAATCTGCCACCTTCACACTGTTGCTACAATGCAGTTCAGAATTAACTGGAAGAAGATTTGGGAGGTACCGAAGGTACTTAAGCAGACCGGTATCCGCCAGACTGAAATGCAGTACATGGGCGCAGCTTACATGGCTGAAGGCATTGTTACACTTGCAGGCTCACGTCTTTACACCTCAAGCGCTTACACCGAAGAGGATATTGACGAATGCATCCGCCGTTTCGACAAGGTTCTTTCAAAGTGTGAAAGAATTACCGAATACGATAAATAAAAACATTAACGGGGCGGACTTTCCGCCCCATTTTGCGATTAATTAAAGGAGACTGTTTATGGCTTACGAAATTGAAGAAGCTAAAAAATTAGTTGTAAAAGCAGGTCTTGACCTTATTGAAAAGGGTCTTATTGCCCGCACATGGGGTAACGTTTCCGCCCGTATTTCGGACACTCAGTTCGTTATCACTCCTTCGGGAAGAGCTTATGAGGATTTAACACCCGAGGAAATCGTTGTTGTAAACATTGACGACTGCTCATACGAGGGCGACATTAAGCCTTCATCGGAAAAAGGCGTTCACGCTGCGGCTTACCGCCATCATCCCACAGTTGATTTTGTTATTCACACCCATCAGAAAGCGGCTACAATCGTTTCAATTACGGGCATGGAAATCAGAAACGTATATCCCGAATTCAGAAACGTTTTAGGCGACAAGGTTCCCTGCGCTGCTTACGCGATGTCCACAACCGACAGCCTTCGCAAAAAGGTTGAGCGCTGCATTGAAATGAATCCCGGCTCGCGTGCAATTATGATGATGCACCACGGCACAATCTGTATGGGCGATTCATACGAGCACGCTTTTGCGCTTGCGGAAAACCTTGAGGCTTGCTGCGAAAAGGTAATTAAGGACAACTACCTTCGTCACTCATGGGAAAAGACGTACAGCGATGATAAAAAGCGCCAGTTCTTCCTTGACAAGAACGAAGCTGGCGATATGCCCGAATGTATTCCGGACCTTGGCTCTTCCGTAAGAAACGGCAACGTATTCACCCTTACGGTTGGCGACACAACGGTTGACGTTGACCTTGAAACAGGCGTTGGAATTAACGGTCTTGCACCGAAGATTGAAAAGCTGCACCGTGCAATATACAACACGGAGGACTGCACTATGATTAAGCATCTTGCAACCCCCGACGTTGTTGCGGTATCCTGCACGGGAGACGGCATTACGCCGATGATTGACGACTTTGCACAGATTGTAGGCGTTGACGTTAAGAACTGCCCGTGGATTGACGGCAGCACGGACGAATGCGCAAAGGAAATAGGCGCGGCTATTGACAACAGAAACGCCGTTCTTATTCAGGGCGCGGGAGCGCTGATTACGGGAAATACAGACGGCGATATGCAGGCGCTTGATATTATTATGAATAAGCAGTGCCAGGCAATTATTGACGTTGATATTTTCAACAGAGCGCACTATGTACCAAAGCTTGAATGCTTCCTTATGAGAACCGTTTATCTTGCAAAATACAGCAAAAAAATTAACGAAAAGTAAGCCGTAGGGCTAAATGTTAACAAGCGTTGCTTGAGGCAACGCTTGTTTTGCTGTATTATAGGGGTGAAAAGGAGGTGGCGATATGTTTAACGATAATTTAAAAGCCATCAGAAAAGAAAAAGGTTATACACAGGAAACTCTTGCAATAGAACTCAACGTTGTGCGTCAGACGGTTTCAAAATGGGAAAAAGGACTGTCCGTACCCGACGCTGAAATGTTGCAAAAGATTTCAGAGGTGCTTGACGTCAGTGTAAACAGATTGCTTGGCGCTGAAGAACTGCCGAAGGAGGAAAGCCGCAACGAGCTTGCAGAGCAGCTTGCAAGAATAAACGAACAGCTTGCGATGAAAAACCGCAGAGCAAGAAGAATCTGGCGGGCGGTTCTGATTATTCCGCTTGTTGTGATTGTTCTTCTCGCGGTAGCCGTTACGCTCGGACGGGTGTACACGGCGGATAACCGCGTACCCGCGGGAAAGGTGGCGTATACCTGTACGCTTGACGGAGAAACTTACGGCTACGAATTTGAATACAACAAAAACTATCAGGTTATTGCTGCAGGAGGCGATGGTTGGATTAGCGACCACGTTGACGTTCAGTACGACGACGTAAATCAGGCGGTAGCGCATTTAAAAGATTACTTTAAAGAGCACGGAGGCACTGTTACACTTACAGAGCAAACCGGAATAGAAATTAACGAATAAAGAACACGGAGCGTTGCTCCGTGTTCTTATTTGCACTGTTCTTCAAAATCCGCTACAAGAGCGTCCTGAATATTTTTAAGCATTTCGGGCGCTTTACCGCCAACCCTTTTTCCGTCAACGTGTTCAACCGGAATACAAAAGGAGCCCGTTGAATGAACGATGACCTCGTCTGCATTCATTAATTCCTCAAGGGTATATTCCCTTTCCTCAACCTTATAGCCGAGCTTTTTTGCAAAGGCAAGCAGCCTTATTCTTGCCGTACCGGGAAGCACCTTATCATCAAGCGGGTGGGTTATTACCGCGCCGTCTTTAAAAATTGAAACGTTGGAATGGGCACATTCTGTAACGATATCGTTCCTTACAAAAATCGCCTCTGCACAGCCCGCTCTTTTTGCGGCGGTTGCAGCAAGCACGCTCGGGATAAGATTAAGCGTTTTGATATTGCAGTAATAAAAGCGCTTATCCTCAAAGGTGATAACGTTGCAGGGCTTATAGGTATCACGAACGGGCTCGGGTGTCAGCATAATGCAAAGATTGCCCTTCATTTCATTATTATAAATATGATTTCTTATACCGCTGCCGCGCGAGCACTGCATATAAATAAACTGCTCCGGGCTGTCAACCTTAAGCACAAGCTCCCTTAAAAGCTTATCAAGCTCCGCGCGCTCAACGGGAATATTGATTTCAAGCAGACGCGCGCTGTTGTAAAAGCGGTCAAGGTGGGCGTCCATATCAAAAATCTTATGGTTATGGGCATAGGTTGCATCGTAAATACCGTCGCCGAAATATACGGACCTGTCCGTAACGGGAAGCTGCATTTCCTCTATTTCGGCAATTTTACCATTATAATAGCATAGTGTTTTCATTTGTTACTCCTTTGCTTTTTGCTGATAAAACGGGAGGGACAGAGCCCCTCCCCAAGAATAATTAATTAATAAACCGCGCCTGTTGTTATATCAAAGGCAAGAACGCTTGGCTTGCCGTCCTGAATATAATCAATAAACACCTTATTGTTTTCCTCAATTACATTTACAACTCGGGCGTCATCATCAGAAAGAACGTCCTTGAAAACCTCAAGCTGTTCTTCGTTGTATTTTGAAATATCGTCGCTCATAAACAGCACGCCGCCGAAAAGCTTAATAAACTTTGCAAGCGCCTTTTGCTGTTCAAAGGTAAATTCAATATTATCACGGCGGAGAAGGAACACGTCGGGGTCGCAAAGGAAGGCTCTGCCG
>JAFYGD010000107.1 GCA_017543415.1 Eubacterium sp.
CACCGATGATATGGTTCGTTTGCGACCGCTGCCGGCGGCAGATTAAGGGAGCAAAAAGAACTGCCGAACGGTCAAAATTTGTCGGTGCTCCAAGCCGAAACAAATTTTGGGAACCGTCGGTCGATAGAAAAACGCCGCAGACAAGATGAAAGCCATAATTGAGAATGCAGATAAAGGCGATAATGTAATCAACTTCCCGGCATAAAACACACAGCCACCGAGCAACATCGGTGGCTGTACTTTTCTTATGTACTGTGCTATAATGAACCCGACAAATCGGGATTTAACGAGGTGAAGATATGAAAGACGGAAAAATGCCAAATCCGAACACAATTTATCCTATTGCGGGATATGACAAGGAAATCTATGTTAAACCGACAATTACAAACCCGAATATCATTGTTGGTGATTTTACCTATATTGCCGATTCTGAATTTGAAAGCCATGTTACACATTTATACGAGTGGAACAGTGACAAACTCATCATCGGCAAGTTTTGTCAGATTGCTTCGGGTGTTGAATTTGTAATGAATGGTGCGAACCATCAGATGAACGCTGTTTCAACTTATCCTTTTTACACTCTTGAAGGTTGGAATATGAAACCGCCTGAAGCTTCGGATTTACCGCTTAAAGGCGATACAGTTATTGGCAACGATGTGTGGATTGGGCAGAATGCAGTTATCCTGCCCGGCGTTCATATCGGAGACGGTGCTATTATCGGCGCAAACAGCGTAGTGGGCAGTAATGTTGAGCCATATACGATTGTAATCGGAAATCCTGCAAGAACACTACACAAGAGATTTGACGACGAACTAACCGAAATTATGCTACAATTCAAATGGTGGGAAAAGAGCATTGAGGAAATCAATGAACTTATACCGATTCTCACCTGCAGCGATTTGGATAAAGTTAAAAAGGAAATAAAAGCAAGATTATGATTATACTGATAACAGGTGCATCACATACCGGAAAAACGCTGTTAGCGCAGCAGTTTCTTGAAAAGTTCAAATATTCGTATCTGTCCATTGATCACTTGAAAATGGGCTTAATCCGTAGCGGAAATACGGAATTAACGCCCTATGACGACCAAAAGATAACAGAATATATATGGCCCATTGTGCGTGAAATCATTAAAACAGCAATAGAAAATAAACAAAATCTCATCGTAGAAGGATGCTATATTCCGTACGATTGGAGAAACGGTTTTGAAGAAAACTATTTACAGTCAATCCAATTTATTTGCCTTGCAATGACAGATAAATATATAGATAACAATTATAACCTCATTGTAAAGCATTGTTCCGATATCGAATACAGAGGTGATGATGCGGATTGCACTGCAGATACTCTTAAAGAAGATAACCGAAATGTCATTGCGGGTTTTCAACAACAGGGTGAACAAATCACATTAATTGACAAGGATTATGAAAAAGCATTAAAAAAACTGATGGACAACTTCTGATTTATCAATATAGCAAAGAAGGCGGCTGAGTTTAAAACTCAGCCACCTTCTTTATAACATGCGCCCCTTCAAACCGTGCTTTTATTTCAGAATAAATCTATTAATTCCGAGCCTTTTCTTACAAAGGCTATGAATTCGTCAATTTCCGCTTTCACTTTATGGAAGCCCTTTGTATATAACGTTTTATCCTTGGTAAGCACCCATTCGCCTTCGGGCAGGTAAACAGTCTTTTCCGTCTGTACCCTGTTTACTATCGGCGCAAAAAGGATTTCGCTGCCGAACATATACTGCTCGCCGAGGGAGTAGCAGTTTTCATCCCCGGGGAAGTCAAAGAACATCGGGCGCATTACGGGGTAGCCCTTAACGGAGGCGATTTCCATCTGCTGCTCGATATACGGTCTTAACCTTTCGCGCAGGAGAACCAAATCGCGCAGGATTTTATGGTTCCTTTCGCCGAAGGACCAGATTTCATTCGGGTCGCCCGTGGGCTCCTTAACGTCGCGTTTCTTTTCGCCGTGGCGGTTGCGGTTGCCGTGAACGCGCATTACCGGGCAGAAAACGCCGTACTGGAACCAGCGGACAATAAGCTCGCGGTATTCGTCGCTCGTTGTATCCGCACCGTAAAAGCCGCCGATATCCGTATTCCACCACGGGAAGCCGCAAACCGACATATTAAGCCCCGCCTTAACCTGCTTTGAAAGGCTTTCAAAGGTTGACGGTATATCGCCGCTCCAAACGAGCGCGCCGAATTTCTGGCTGCCCGTATAAGCGCATCTTGTAAGGGTTACGGGCTCGTCATCGGATATTGACTTAAAGCCGTCGTAAGCCATTTTTGAATAGTAGTAGGGGTAAATCAGACCGTATTCGTCTCCCCTGCCAAGGCTGTAAATAAGATTGCCGAAGTTTTCCGGGTGAATTTCGGGCTCCGCCTCGTCAAACCAGAGGCCGTCAACGCCGTTATCAAGATAATTCTGCTTCAGCTTTGAAAAAACAAATTCCCTTGTTTTCGGGTTGGTTGCGTCAATTTCAGCCTGCGGTCCGTAAAAGCTGAAAACCTTGTTATCGCCGTGAACGCACTTAATCAGCATATCGTTTTTCAGCATATATTCGTAGTTTTCGCTGTTTTCGTTGATTGTCGGCCAGACGGAAACAACAAGCCTTGTTCCCATTGAGTGAAGCTCGTCTGTCATAGCCTTAACGTCGTGCCAGTACTGCGGGTCGAACTTATAATCGCCCTGCTCTGTCCAGTGGAAATAATCGCAGATAATTACGGAAAGCGGAACGCCCTCCTCCTTATACCGCCTTGCAACCTCAAGCAAATCCTCCTGAGTTTCATAGCGGAGGCGGCTCTGCCAGAAGCCCGTTGCCCAGTGGGGCATAACGGGGGCGTGGCCCGTAATATCGGCAAGGGTTTCGCTTACCTCCCTGGGCGTGCCGCCGATGAAAACGAAATCCATTTTACGCGTTGCGCCTACAGCCCAGCGGGTGCGGTTTTTAGAAAGCTCAACCGTACCTACTGCGGGATTGTTCCATAAAAAGCCGTAGCCCTTTGAGGAATAAACGAAAGGTATCGTGCATTTTGCGTTTACGTGGCGCATATCAAAGGAGCAGCCCTTTAAATCAAAGCAGCCGCTTGCCTCGTGGCCGAGGCCGTAAAAATGCTCTCCCTCATTTGCGTTAAAGGTAATGCGCGCCGAATACGAGCCGTTTTCATTTTGCTCATAGTGGCGGAAGCCGTCGTTAAACGTAAGCTCCGGCTGTTCCTCAAGAACTGCACGGTCCTTGTAATAAACGGTAACCTTGCCGTTTTTTTCAAGCTGAAGCTTAACTTCTCCGGTCTTAATAAAAACGCAGTAACCGCGCTCTTCAAATTCACATTCCGCCGCCTGCGGCATAAGGGTAAAGTTTTCTTCAAAAACCTCTCCGCCCGGGAACGCTTCAAAGCGCACTGCGTTTTTTCCGCAGGCAGAAACGCGCACGGTTTCGCCGTCACGGTAAAACAGTAAAGTGTTGTTTTTAATCTCAAAACTGCTCATAAATATCACCCGACTTCATTTTACTAAAAATGCTCTGCCGTGTCAATTTGACAATGCTCACAGGCTATAATATAACTGAATAAAAAAATAAAAGCAGGGCTTTACCCTACTTTTATTTTCTTTTTGGCGGACCAGCTGCCGTAATGCTTTTTGCCGCCCGAGGTTTTGTAAGCGCGTGCCTGAACGTAATAGGTTTTTCCCGATTTCAGGCTTTTTACCGTTGCCTTGTTTGCTTTAACGGCTTTTGTTTTAGCGCCCTTCATATTCTTTTTAAGCGAATATCTGACTTGATATCCCTTTGCGCCGGACACCTTTTTCCA
>JAFYGD010000108.1 GCA_017543415.1 Eubacterium sp.
ACCGCCCGCCGTCCCCCGCCAACGCCCGTCCCTCACCGTAGGGGCGCTTCACGAAGCGCCCGCGACCCGCGCCCGCCGCCCGTCCCTTGCCTTCCCCGCGCACGGGGAAGGGGGACCGCGTGCGGTGGATGAGGGGTTCCCCGTCCGTTCCCTTTACCCCTCATCAGTCAGCCGTTCGGCTGACAGCTTCCCCCTCGGGGGAAGCCAAGGCGTTTCGGGAACCCATGTTATTCAATATATCCTGACATACATCATCAAAGCAATAATTAATGTCATAATTAGAATATCGTAATACTTTAATACCTATAGACTCAAAGTATTTATCTCTTTTTCTGTCTTTCTGTGCGCCCTCTTTTAAAAAGTGCTGCGAACCGTCTATTTCAATAATAAAGCGGTATTCTGCACAGTAAAAATCTGCAATATATCTGTCAAATACTTTTTGTCTGTTTATCGTAACAGGTAGTGACTTTAAAAACATATACCAAAGCTTTCTTTCCTCATTGGTCATGTTTTTTCTTAAATTTTGAGCATTTTTTGTTAATTTGTTATTTTTATGGTTTTTCATATATCAAGGTTCTGAACGAATTTTTTGTTCGCCGCTGTGAAACTGCTTTAGGTAACACAGTTGTTCACTCAACAACGTAACAGTCCCCCGGACTGTTACTCCCGGTTTCCGCATTGCGGCAACCGGTGTTTCGTTTGAACCCCGCCGTTTAAGTCTTTTAATAACTTATACGTCAAGGTTTTGTACAAACTTAGCGTTTTTCTCAATGAATTCTCGGCGGGGTTCAACATTATCGCCCATAAGAATTGAGAAGTTTTCGCTTGCTCTCTGCGCGTCCTCAATGGTAACGCGGAGCATTGTTCTGTATTCGGGGTCCATAGTGGTTTCCCAGAGCTGCTCGGGGTCCATTTCACCGAGACCTTTATATCTCTGAATATCGCACTGACCTTCAAATTCCTCAATAATTGCGTCACGCTCCTCGTCAGAGAAGGCGTAGCGGCTCTTTTTGCCCTTGCTTACCTTGAAGAGCGGCGGCTGTGCAAGGTAAACGTAGCCCTCCTCAATAATCCGGGGCATATAGCGGAAGAAGAAGGTTAAAAGCAGCGTTCTGATATGAGCGCCGTCAACGTCGGCATCCGCCATAATAATAATTTTATGGTATCTTAATTTATTTATGTCAAAATCGTCGCCTATTCCGGTACCGAGAGCCATAACAACGGGTATGAGCTTTTCGTTGCTGTAAACCTTGTCAACCCTCGCCTTTTCAACGTTGAGCATTTTACCCCAGAGCGGAAGGATTGCCATATGCTCACGGTCTCTGCCTTCCTTTGCGGAGCCTCCTGCGGAGTCACCCTCAACGATATAGATTTCACATTTTGAAGCGTCCTTGCTTGTGCAGTCAGCAAGCTTGCCGGGAAGGGAGTTGCCCTCAAGCGGGGATTTACGCCTTGCGTTTTCCCTTGCCTTTCTTGCGGCTTCTCTTGCGCGGGAAGCGTCAAGGGCTTTGTTGAGGATTGTTTTAGCAGTCTGCGGATGCTCCTCAAAATAGGTCATCAGCTTGTCGTAAACAAGGGAAGCAACAAGTCCGGTAATATCGGTGTTGCCGAGCTTACCCTTTGTCTGTCCTTCAAACTGCGCTTCCGTAAGCTTAACGGAAATGATTGCGGTAACGCCTTCTCTTACGTCGTCGCCGGAAAGCTTTTTATCGTTATCCTTAAGTATGCCGAACTTTTTGCCGTAGTCGTTGAAAACACGGGTTAAAGCGGTTTTAAAGCCCGTTTCGTGGGTACCGCCGTCAACGGTGTTGATATTGTTGGCAAAGGATAAAATCGTTTCGTTATACTGGTCGGTATAGCAAAGCGCAACCTCCGCGCTTCTGTCGCCCTTAGTAGTGGAGATATGTATAACCTCCTCCTGTACGGGGTTAAAGCCGCGGTGGGTGTTTATGTATTCAACGAAGGAGCGTATACCGCCCTCATAGCAGTAAACGCCGGTATGCTCCTCGTCGTCGTATTTATCGTCTGCGTTTCTGTCAAACTTTTCTCTTTTATCGGTAAGTGAAATTGAAAGTCCCGCGTTGAGGAAAGCCTGCTCCCTGAGTCTTCTTTCAAGAATGTCAAAATCGTATTTGATTGTTTCCTGGAAAATCTCGGGGTCAGCCTTGAATTTAATAAAGGTGCCGTGGCCGTCGCTGTCGCCGATAATATGAAGCTCGTTAACGGGTATGCCCCTTTCAAAGCGCTGCGAATAAATGTGGCCGTTCTGGGTAACCTCTACCTCAAGCCATTCCGAAAGCGCGTTAACAACCGACGAACCAACGCCGTGAAGACCGCCGGAAACCTTGTAGCCCGAGCCGCCGAACTTACCGCCTGCGTGGAGCACGGTTAAAACAACGGTAACAGCGGGCTGTCCCGTTTTTTCGTTGATACCCGTGGGAATACCGCGTCCGTTATCGCGTACGGTTATGATGTTGCCCGGAAGAATTTCCGTTTCAATATGAGTACAAACGCCTGCAAGCGCCTCGTCTATTGAGTTATCAACAATCTCATAAACAAGGTGGTGCAAGCCGCGCGGACCCGTTGAGCCGATATACATACCCGGTCTTTTACGGACTGCTTCAAGTCCTTCAAGCACCTGAATATCGTCGGCGTTATACTCGTCGGTAACAACGGTATCAATATCCGCCTCCTCAAGGTTGGTAACTTTAATTTCTTCGCTCATTATAATTCTCCTTTATAGGATTGATTCCTTGCTCGTTTGTTAAGTGTTGCCGTGTTTATCGGGCTGACGTAAACAAAATCGTCGGTCACAATAAAGCTTTTCGGCAAATCGTAGCTGACATATTTAATTTTTTTATCCTTTTCCGCTTTACTGAGGTAATCCCTCGTTGCCTTGTTAACGGTAGAGGTGTCCATATCAAATATGCCTAAAATATTTTTATCAGTAATTACGGTGTTTTCACCAAGATGAATAAACATTATATTTCTTTACCCTCGCTTAACTGAATTGTTTTTCCTTCCTTTAAGCGGAGGATTGTTTCCTTATCGCAGCAGGTAATGAAAATCTGCAGTCCTTTAATGCGGTTTAAAATATAATCCTGCCGTTTTTCGTCAAGCTCGCTCATTACGTCGTCAAGCAGGGCGACCGGCTTTATTCCCGTCATCTCCTCAAGCAGCGACGCTTCTGCAAGCTTAAGGGCTAAAACGCAGCTCCTCTGCTGCCCCTGCGAGCCGTAAATTCTTGCGCTGTTGCCGTTTATAAGTATTTCAATATCGTCGCGGTGCGGTCCCTTTGAGGTGGTGCTGTTCATTATATCCGCCGAATAGCTTTCGTTAAAAGCGGAAAGGAGTTTCTTTTCAATGCTTTGCAAATCCGCCTCATATTCCGCTGCGCCGATATATTTCAGCTCTATTTTTTCACGGTTGCTGCTGATGCCCGAAAAAATGCTTTCAACATAGGGCATAAGCGCTTCAAGATATTTAAGCCGCTGGTAAATTATTTTTGCACCCGTTCTTGCAAGGTTCTGATTCCATATATACAGCATTCCGTCAAGCTCGGGGTGTTTGTATAAATCCTTTAAAAGCGAATTTCTCTGGTCAAGGGCGCGTGAATACTCCTTTAAAAGCGTTCTGTAATTTGCTTTTAACTGACAAAGCGCGCCGTCAACAAACCTTCGTCTTTCGCGCGGTCCGTCCTTAACCATGCTTAAATGCACGGGGCTGAAAATAACCGCCTTTATTTCTTCGCCGAGCGCCGCAGCGCTTTTTTTATTGACGCCGTTAAGCTTTACCCTGCGGTTATTCTTTATTTCAATTTCTGCGTTTTGCTCCCTGTCGGATGAAACAAAATCTATTTTAAGCCTGCTTTTATCACAGCCGAAGTGGATTAATTCCTTATCCCTTGCTCCGCGGAAGCTTTTAGCTCCCGTAAAAAGATAAATTGCCTCAATTAAATTCGTTTTTCCCTGGGCGTTTTCACCCCAGATGATGTTAACGTCCTCAAAATCCGAATCAAAGAATTCAAAATTTCTGAAATCTTCTAAATGAATACTGTTAATTTTCATTATTTATTGTACTTACAATTTCATAATCAACCGAAAATGCGGAAACAACGTCTCCGTTTCTCAGCTTTTTTCCCCTTGCGGTGCAGATTTCGCCGTTTACGCGGATTATTCCGTCCTGAATAAACTCCTTTGCCTGACCGCCCGTTTCCGCAATTCCCATAAATTTAAGAAATGCCTGAAGCTGAATAAAATCGGTATTTATTTCGGTTATTTCTTTTTTATGCTCTTTGGCTTTAACCTTAATTTTCATTTTTAAGCCTCATCGGAAGAACAAGGAAAAGGAAGCCTTCGCCTTCAATAGGCATAACCTTAACGGGGCTTACGGGACCTGCAAGCTCAATTCTTACCTCGTCCGTATCCGCAGCGTTAAGAGCGTCAAGCATAAACTTTGAATTAAAACCTATTTCAACTCTTGCGCCGGAAGTGTTGGCGTGGGTGTAATCAACAACGCGGCCAACGCTTGAAACGGTTGAAACTCTCATCTTATCAGCATCAAAAAGACATCTGATGGGATTCTTCTGATTGTTTTCAATAACGGGAAGAGTTCTGTCAATACACTTGATTGCGTCGTTTGTATTGATTAAAACCGTTGTTGTAATTGCCTTGGGAACGGCTGTTTTGTAATCAAGAAATTCACCGTCAAGAAGGCGGCTGATAATTCTGTAATTTTCAACGTCAAAAATTATATGGCGTCTGCCAACAGATACTGCAATCGGCTTTTCGCTTTCAACGTCCATAAGCTTTACAAGCTCGCGGATTGTTTTTTTGGGTACTATAAAGGTAAGCTCGTCTCCCTTATAGTCAACCTTTTCTTTTCTTATTGCAAGACGGTAGCCGTCAACGCCGATTAATGTAAGCTCGTCGGGAGCAATTTCAAACTTAAGACCCGTATAAACAGGCTTTGAGCTTTCAGTATCAGCAACAGCAAAAACGGTCTGGCTAATCATTGAATAAAGCAGTCCCTGTTCAAGCTCAAGCGGATATCCGCCGTTTACCGAAGGAAGCTCGGGATATTCGTTTGCGTCAATACCGGTAATGCTGTACTGAGCAGCGCCGCTGATAATTGAAACTGAATTTCCGTTTGTTTCAACGGTAACAACCTCGTCCTCAAGCTTTCTTATAATATCGCATAATACCTTAGCGTTAATTACTATTGAACCGGACTCCTCAATATCAACGTTAAGCGTTGTATTAATTCCGAATTCAAAGTCGTAACCCGTCAGGCTTAAGGTATCGGAGCCGCATTCAACAAGAATACCCTCAATAGTGGGAATTGTTACCTTTGCGCTTACCGCTCTTATTACATTATTGCATGCCGTGTTTAATTCTTTTGTGTTACAGGTAAATTTCATAATGATTTCCTTTCTTGGTGAAAAAATTAAAAATTGCAAAATTTTGAATTTTTTGTCAGAATAAGATATATATGTCAGTAATAATAGTAGTGGCTGGGGAAAATGTTAAAAAAACTTAAAAGCGTTATTTTTTAACTGAAATTTTTCCACAATTTTAAATTTTGAAATGTTGAAAAAAAGTTTAAGAAGTGTAAAAATATTTTTTTCAACACCGCGTTTGAAAACTCTTATGTGGAAAAGGAAAACTTTGTGGAAACTTACTGCTCGTCCTTAATGTTATTTATGATGTCAAGCACCTGTGAATTAAGGGTTGAATTTGTAAGCATTTTCTTTTCCATTTCGTCAATGTTATACATAACGGTTGTGTGGTCCTTGCCGAATTCGGAGCCTATGGCCTTGAAGGACATATCCGTAACGTTTCTTATTATGTAAAAGCACATCTTTCTTGCGTTTGAAATATTTGCAGTGCGCTTTTTACTGTAAATATCGTCTGTTGAAACGCCTGTTGTACGGCTTACCTCGTCAACAATTCTCTGAATTGTAACGGGAAGGGGTTTAACGTCGTCGTCAATTATCTTTTTAATTGCGTTTTGCGCAAGCGAGATAGTCGGCTTTTCGTTTGTAAGGTTACACATTGCGTGTAGCCTTTTTGTTATTCCCTCAAGCTGACGTATATTTGACTTTGAACGCTTTGCAATGTAATCAACAATATCGTCGTCAATTTCAAAATCAAGAAGCTTTGCTTTTCTTTTGATTATTGCGCAGCGGGTTTCAAATTCAGGCGCCTGAATATCCGCAAGAAGTCCGCTTACAAAGCGTGAACGCAGCCTGTCCGTAATTGAGTGAATCTGTTTTGGCGGACGGTCTGAGGTAAGAACAACCTGCTTGCCGTTATTAACGAGCGAATTGAAGGTGTGGAAGAATTCCTCCTCCGTCTGTGTTTTACCGGCAATAAACTGAATATCATCAACAAGCAGAACGTCAATGTTGTTTCTGTATTTTTCGTGAAATTCATTTGTGGTTCTGTCACCGAGAGCGGCAACGAATTCGTTAACAAATTCCTCCGCAGCAATATACTTTACGGTGAGGTCGGGATAAAGCCTTTCAACCTCGTTTTTAATTGCAAAAAGAAGGTGGGTTTTACCAAGCCCCGAAGAACCGTAAATGAAAAGAGGGTTGTAATTTGCAACGTTGTTCGTATCGTTAATAAAGCCGCCCGGGTTCTGGGCTATTGCCTTTGCCGCAGTGTAGGCAAATTTATTTGACGGACCGCTGATAAAATTATCAAAAGTGAAAGCGTCGTTGCTTAAATTTTCAAGCTCCTCGGTATTTTCGGTAACCGCAAGCTCCTCCGGGCAGTGGTAAACAAATTCACAGTCAAAGCCGCAAACCTGAATAAATGCTTCGTGCAGCTTACCGTCAAACTCACGCTTTACGGTTTCCATTTTAAAGCGGTTGGGGAACATAAGCTCAACAACGCCGTTTTTGTAGCTCATTATCTCAATTTCGGAAAACCAGAGCCTGTAAACGGTATCAACGTAACGCTCTTTGAATATATCAAGAATACTTTGCCAAAGCTCGCGCATTGTATCCACAAAATCGCCTCCTTAAATACTATATATAATATTCTATTAATCTAAAATATTATTATATATTATATATTACTATAAGTCAATAATATTTTAAAAGTTTTAAACATTATATTTTTATCACTGTGGAAAACTCGGCTGAATTATTAACTTGTAATTTAATGAATATTATTATATAATTCTATCGAAAGGCGGTGAAATAATGAGGCTGTTCAAAAACAGAGGGGATATTTATATCCCGAAAACGGGAAAGGGCAATACTAAGGAAGCAAAGGTCCTTTTTGTTCTTCTTGTTTTCATCGTTATTTTTACCGTGGTTTTTGTTGCCCTGCTCGGCACTAAATATAAAAGCGCCGCCGAATTTTTCGGTGACGGAGAGGTTACCGTAACGCAGAACGAGGTGCAAAACAGCGTTGATTTGCCTTCCCTTACGGGAAAAACAAACTTTCTTGTTATGGAAACGGACGATACGGGAAAAGAGCTTCATTATTTAATTCTTATTCAGGCAGACAAGGCGTCCGTTTCATATAAAGCCGCTGCGCTTTCAACCGAGCTTTCGCTTGACGGCAAAAAGGTTAAGGATATATTTGACCTCGGCGGCGGCGCGGAGCTTCAGGCAAGGCTTACCGAATATCTCGGCGTTGAAATTGATTACTACGCGGTGTTTGACAGCGCTTCCTTCGTTGAATTTACGGGCAAGCTCGGAACAATTATTTATCCGCTCAATTCCGATATACGTTTTTCGGGCGGAAGCGGAGACGATAAGTACACAATTCATTTTAACGAAGGCGAGGAAAAGCTCAGCGGACGCGATATTTCAAACCTTCTTCGTTATTATGACAGCGAGGCAAAGGATTATTTTTCGGAAAGCGAGCTTGCGCTCAAAGCGCTGACGGGGCTTTTAAATGAGGAAAACTACGCCAAAGCAGAAAGCCTTTTCCGTCTTTTTGTTAAATCAACAACAACCGATATTACTGTACGCGATTTTGAAAACGGCAAGGAATCACTTTACGTTTACTGCGTAAAGAATAACGATATAACTATTTATACGGTTAAAACAGAATATGACGAAAACGGGGCTTTAACCCAAAATTCGGCAAGGGAAGTTAAGGGGTATTTCAGTAAATGATTAGCGAAGAAAACAAAAAGATAATAATGAAAGCGGTAGAGGATATTTTAACCGCGGTTGGAGAGGACCCGTCAAGACCGGGGCTTGTTGAAACGCCTAAAAGAGTTGCAAATATGTACGAGGAGCTGTTCAGCGGACTTTATGAGGACCCGAAGCAGCACCTTAAAATGTTTGACGAGCGCTCAAATGATGAAATGGTAATAGTACGCGATATCCCGTTTTCCTCAATGTGCGAGCATCACCTGCTTCCGTTTGTGGGCAAGGCGCATATTGCCTATATTCCGAGCGATAACAAAATTATCGGGCTTTCAAAGCTTGCAAGAATTGTTGATAATTTTGCAAAGCGCCCGCAGGTGCAGGAAAGGCTTACCCACGATATTGCGGATTTTCTTAACGATAATCTTTCGCCCAAGGGCGTTGCGGTTATTATTGAAGCGGAGCATATGTGTATGTCAATCCGCGGGGCAAAGGCCTCCGGCTCAATTACCCAGACCTCCGCGCTCCGCGGAAATATGCGTACTGACGCAAGAACAAGAGCGGAAGTGCTTTCGCTGTTAACAAAGTAGTATGATTTGGAAATGCAAAGAAAAGCAAATTGAATACGGCAGTAAGGTTCTGATTATGGGAATCGTTAACGTTACGCCCGATTCGTTTTCAGACGGCGGGCTTTTCGTTAATGCCGAAAACGCCGTAAACCACGCTCTTGAGCTTGAAAGGGACGGCGCGGATATTATTGATATAGGAGCGCAGTCAACCCGCCCGGGCTATAAAGAAATCGGCCCGCAGGAGGAGTGGGTGCGCCTTGAGCCCGTATTAAAGGAGCTGCGCGGTAAAACGCCCCTTCCCATATCTGTTGACACCTATTTTCCGTTTGTTGCAAAAAGGGCGTTAGAAGCGGGCGCGGATATAATTAACGACGTAAGCGGCGCGCTTTTGCCCGAAATGGCTGAAATAATTAAAGAAAGCGGCGCAGGCTGGGTTATTATGCACAACGGCGCGGGCGGTATTAACGAGGTCGGCGGATTCTTTAAGAACGCAAAAGAAAAATGCAGGGAATACGGAATCAATCCCGAACAGCTCTGCTTTGATATGGGTATCGGCTTCGGCAAAAGCTATGAGGAAAACCTTGAGCTTATCGCAAACGTTGAAAAGTATAAGCAAAACGGCTTTCCGCTTTTGCTCGGCGTTTCAAGAAAACGCGTTATCGGCGCGGCAAGCGGCCAGCCCGAGCCCGAAAAACGCATTTACGGCAACATATCAGCCGATACGGCGGCTGTTTTGGGCGGAGCAGATATAATCCGTATACACGATGTAAAAAACGAAATACAGGGCGTCAGAACGGCGCAGGAGATAAAAAAATGGATAAAATAACAATCAGGGGCCTTAAAATCTTTGCCTATCACGGTGTAAACCCCGAGGAAAAGGAAAACGGTCAGAGCTTTATAATTGACGTTGATTACTTCCTTGACCTTGAAAAAGCCTGTAAAAGCGATTCGCTTGACGATACGGTGAGCTACGCGAAAGCCGTAAAAAGTATACGCAGAGTATTTACCGGAAAATCCTATGATTTAATTGAAAGAGCGGCGCAGGTTATAGCTGACGCGCTGCTTGAAGATTTTAAAGAGATAGAAAAGGTAAGCGTTACCGTTAAAAAGCCCGAAGCGCCCGTAAGCGCTGAGTTTGATTATATGGCGGTAACGATTCACAGGGAGAGATAATATGAAATATATTATCGGTATCGGTACCAACATCGGCAACCGTAAAGAGAATATTGATTCCGCCGTTGAGGCGCTGAAGCTCGTTCCCAAATGCGAGGTTTTAATGGTTTCAAAAATCTATGAAA
>JAFYGD010000109.1 GCA_017543415.1 Eubacterium sp.
AAGTCGGACTGCGGTAAAACGGAGTTTGCCTGAAGCGACATGAACAGGTGACCGAGCGCAACGAGTATGCACGCGGCAAATTTCATATTATCTATGTAAGCATATCTTCGTTTTCCCTGCATACCTTTTACCTGTTTAAAAATTTCTTATATACCTTTTCAAATTTCTTTTCCCACGAAAGCTCGCTGTTAACGAAGCCATAGCCGTTTTCGCCAAGCTCACTGCGAAGTTCGGGACTGCCGATAAGAAGCATCAGCTTTTCGGCAAATTCCCTGATTATCTCTTCCTTGCTTTGGTTTACGTTAACAAATTCGCCGACGGAGTATTCCTTGAAATCGCTGCATACGCTCATATCAAGCGCGACTATGGGCAGCTTGTGAGCCATTGCCTCAACGAGTACGTTTCCGCTTGTCTCGCGAAGAGACGGCATAACGAAAATATCGGCGTTTCTGTAAATTGAGGAAACCTTTGTATGCTCAACTTCGCCGAAAAACTTTACCTTTTCGCCGAGGTTACAGCTGTTTATAAACTCCTTGATTTTCTCCTCAAGCGGACCGCCTCCGTAAATTTCAAGTACATAATCCGCGTCCTTCGGCATTTCTTTAATCACGTCGAGAAGAAGCATTAAGCCCTTCTTTTCAATCAGTCTTCCGAGGTAGAGAATTTTTACTGTAGAGCTTTTATCCTTCGTCTGAATATCAAGACCTCTTAATTCCTTCGCAAGCGCAAGCTCGGTAAGTCTTTCACAGCCGTTTTTCACAGCCCTTGACATATATTCCTGCGTTTCTCTGTTAATTGCATAAATGCTGTCAAAGGCGTTAATTGCTTTTTTGTAATAAGGGATGCCTGCAACGGTTTTATTAACCGTTTCCCTGAATTTTTCAACAGCCTTCGATTTTTCGTAATCCTTTAGAGCCGCGGGGGTTGACTGTCCTCCGCCGACGGGTCCGAAAATCGTGTAGGGATTTTTGAATTTCCACATAAAGCCGGGTATTCTGAAATCTACCATTGTTACGTGGTGAATTATATCGAAGTCGATACAGCTTGCTTTTGCCCAGCCGTATGCAAACGCCTGCCACATAATGTAGTAAATATGGTGGAACATCGAGTTATGCTCACGGTACCAGTTCAGCCAGTACGGCGTATCGACAATTTTCAGCTCGACATTATCAAGCCCGAACTCCTCAATCCCTTTTCTCGTGTCTTTTTCGTTAACCGTTTTTGTTGCGAGGAATATTCTGTCATACGGGTTGGTAAAATGCTTTGAAGCCTGAAAAGTCCAGTTCCATCCGATACCGTCCTCGCTTCCGTGATAAGGGTTAACGCTGTATGAGGAGAGCAGGATGCTTTTTGCATTTTTTGCTTTAATAAATTCCTCAACCTTGCCGTTGGTTGAAATCTGCTTTCTGTATTCTGTGCAGTTATTGATGAAATCCTTGTTTTCACAGATTCTTTCAAGGTCGCTCTCATCCCAGTTATCGTTAACGATACCGAGGCTGAACTCTTTTATGTACGAGGCGTTATAAGGGACGCCTGTAGTTAAAATCGGCGTAGCGCAGGCGATTGACTCGACAATCGATATCATATTGTTATCCTTCTTCGTATAAACAAGAAGCGCCCTCGCTTTTGAAAGGTATTCCTTGAGTTCATCGTGGGACACCTTTCCGAAAAATTTGATTTTATCGCCGAGTCCGAGCCTTTCAGCCTGCTCCCTTAATGAGCTTTCACATTCACCCTCGCCGAAAATATAAAGCTTGTAGCTCGGATGCGAGGCTGAAAAAGCGCAGAATTTATCAATGATTTTATCTATCTGCTTTCTCTCGATAAGCTGTGACGAAACGATGAAGAAGTCATCTTTTTCGGTGCAAGCCTCAAATTTACTGAGGTTTACGCCGTGGTCGATAATAGGCTTAGCCACATTGTTGCAAAAGCGTGAAATGAACTCTCTTGCCTCTTTGCTTCTTGCTATTACGGGAATTCCCCTGAAAAAAGTCGGCGCAACGAGGTTGTACCATATTTTCGAAGGAAGCTGACGCATAATATTGTTATGCTTTGCAAGCTCGTGCCATACGATAAGATTATCCCTTGACGTCAGCGACAGCATAAGGGAGTTGAGCGAAAAGATTTCGCTCGAAATCACAAGGTCGAAACTTTCATCGCTTACAAGCTTTATTACGTCGGGACAGAAGGGAAGCGCGTTAGGCTTAAAAATCTTCGGCACCGCGCATTTTACCCATACGATATTAAACGGATAGTCTCCCTCCTTATCGGGCTTAAACGGCTCGCCCGCCGCGAGAGTAACGTCGTGTCCCTCCTCCTTGAACGCGAGGCATAAATCGTAGCTCATCGTGTCTTTTATTGAGGGGGCGCGTTTAATATCCGCTGTTTCGGCAGTATAAATAATCGGGTTTACAAATAAAACTTTCATCTACTCACCAAGCTGTGATTTTATATCCGCATCGACAATCGCTTCACCCGTAGTTCCCTTAAGCGCTGCTTTGGATTCGTCGCTGAGTCCGTCGTTGATTTGAGCGCTCATATCACAGGTCGAAAGCGCGTCGAGCTCCTCTTTCGTAACCTTGCCGTCTCTGAAATCGCGGCATATCGGGTTTTCGTACATTGAGTATTTTTTATCCTTGAAGTAACGTAAGAATTTGTGCTTTATTACCCACGCCGCAGGTACGCTTATGTATTTATGCATGGCGGGGGATACCGAGCCTATCATCCAGCACTGTCTGTCGCAGTGGTGCACCTTTTCCCTTACCTTTTCCGCTTGCTCGCTGTTCCAAAGCTCGTCCCAGCTCTCCTCATTGAGGTTGCCCATAACCTCCTTTTCCTTCGTTCCGTTACAGGGCATAACGTCGCCGTACGGGTCGATAAAGAAGGTGTCAAACGCCATATCGCAGGGAAGCAGACGGGGCTGTCCGTAGATATAATTAATAAGTCCGTGGTTAAAGTAAGCGCGGAACCATTTTTTAGGCTCGTTCGATTTTAAAAGCTCGTTAATAAGCTTTTCAAATTCGCCTGCAACCATCTCTCTGTCCTTAATAATGTTTTTTGCCTCAACAAAATAAAAGGAGTTGTGAAGGGAAGCGGTTGCAAATTCCATATTCATTTCATCGCTGATTTTGTATAGCGGAACAAGGTCCTTTGCATTGGCGTCCTGTACCGTCATGCCGAAGCCAACGTCCTTATGTCCCATTTCAACAAGCTTTTTAAGGGTGGTATAGCCCTTGTTAAAGCCGTCCTCAAGACCGCGGATTTTATTATTGGTTTCCTCAAGTCCCTCAATGGAAATTCTGATTCCCACGTTTGGAAATTCTTTGCACAGGTCTATTATTCTGTCCGTAAAAAAGCCGTTTGTTGAAATTACAATACGGTCGCTTTTCTTATCAAGCTCGCGTACAATTTCCTTTAAGTCCGTTCTTATAAACGGCTCGCCGCCTGTGATGTTGGTAAAATACATTTCGGGCAGTTTTTTAATAACATCAACGGAAAGCTCCTCCTCGGGCTTTGAGGGAGCCTTGTATCTGTTGCACATATTGCACCGCGCATTGCAGCGGTATGTTACTATAACTGTTCCGTTAAGCTTTTTCATTTTGGATTATTCCTTCTGTTTTTTCGTACTCTAAAATAATGTTTCCGACGCTGCTTCCCATAGATTTCAGGCTGAACTTGTTTTCAAAGCTTTTTCTTGCATTTTTTGAAATGCTGCTGTAAACCTCGGGATTATTCAGCTTTTCAAGCGTTTCGGATAACGCCTTGCTGCTCTTTTCAATAATAAATCCGTCATTGTTATTATCAATATAGTCAAACAGCGTGTTGTTTTTTGTGGCAATTACGGGTTTTCCGTACATCATTGCCTGAAGCACAACCAGCTGGCCTGAGGATATTTCCTCATTGCTGAGCGGAATAATAACCGCAAAGCAACGCCTGAGCTCATTTAGAAAATTCAATCCGAAGCAGTTGTTCATATAAACAATGTTTTCAGCGTTCGGTTTATTTATGTAGTCGCAGATAATATGCAACGCAGGATAGTCCTCCTGCCAGCAATCTTCCAAAAAGTCGTAATCGCGGTTGCTTCTTCCTGTGGAAATGAAATACTTTTCATCGTCTGTCTCCGGAGGGTATATGCGCGCCAGGTCGTCAATTCCCAAAGAAATATAATGAAACATCTCTTCAGGCAGGCAGAACATCTTTGAATAATGCTTTGCCTCGCTTTTTGAATAAACGATTATTCGGTTAATGCATCCCGAATGAAGAGAAAACCGCATAAACCTGTCATACAGCTTGCCGAAAAGTGATTTCTTCGGTTTATATATAAACGTCATAACGGTTAAATCAGGCGTTTTTTTTATATGAAAAATTCTGAAATAAAATGCAAGAGCAATGCCGAAAAACTGTTGCCATGCTATTACATATTCATAGCGGTTCTTTTTAAATAAAATCTTCAGGGGAAGATAAAAATACTTAAAATAGCGAATAGCATTTTGAACCGCTCCCTTATGATTGGCATTGCATACAAGCTCAAGCAGCTCCCACTTTTTGCCGGTGACTTTTTCAAGCTCTTTGTGAAAAGCCCAGCTTTTAGGGAGCCGGAAATCAACCATAATAACGTTTTTCACTGTTATTTCTCCGAACAATAAATTTGTAAAAGCTTATCAGTGTATTCCTCAACGGTGTC
This sequence comes from Eubacterium sp., assembly GCA_017543415.1. Classification (GTDB taxonomy): domain Bacteria; phylum Bacillota; class Clostridia; order Oscillospirales; family Acutalibacteraceae; genus Eubacterium_R. The sequence goes on from JAFYGD010000109.1 coordinate 4,685, forward strand.
AAAACTGAAATTGAGGCAGGCATCGCTCATCTTTTCAGCTAATTCGCGATTGTCCGTTATCTTCCTGATTGCAGCGCTGAGAGCTTCAACGTTTCCGCTTTCAAAAAGAAAACCCGTTTCGCCGTCGGATATAAGCTCCGGTATTCCGCCTATGTCAGCTCCGACTACGGGAGTTCCGTACATGATGCTTTCCATAACCGAAAACGGGCAGTTTTCGTAACAGGTGCTCGGAGCAACCGAGCAAACTGCTTGTCTTATGAGCGTTTCAAGCTCTTTGCCTGTTTTGTAGCCAACGTTTTTTATATGACTGCAGGAGTTAATCTGCTCCTCATATTCGCCGCTGCCTGCAAAAACAAAGGGAATTGAGTCGGCTTTAATCAGAGTTTCAATGCCCTTTTCTCTCTCATATCTGCCGAAGTACAGTACATAGCCCTGCTTTTGAGTTTTGCTTTTTTCAATGCTTTCGGTAAAATTACGAAGCACCGTAGTTTTTCCTTTTAAGTCCGGATTGCAGTCAAGCTTTGTTTTTAGAAATTCACTCGGGCATATAACGCAATCAATGTATTTATAGGTTTTAAGCGTACGGTAAAGCTTTCCTTCGGCAGCCCCCACAATGCTTTTAAGGCGGGAGCCGTGAATACATGAGCCCTTTATGCAGTTAATATAACTGCCCGATAAGCATTTTTCGCAAACCTCGGAATTATTGTTAAGCATAAGATGCTCGGGGCATACAAGCTGATAATCGTGTGCAGTGTAAACCATCTTAACGCGTTTGCCGGTTTTCTTTTCATAAGATTTTACTGCATAAATAATGCTTGGCGTAAGCTGATAGTTAAAGTTGTTGAGATGAACAATATCAGGCTGAAAATCATTCAGTACGGTGAGCATTTTTTTCTTTGCTTCTGTTGAATAAACGGTTTTTAAAGGATAGGTCAGCTTTGTTAAAGTGCTTGTGGTATGGAAGTCCATATCCTTTGTATACTGCTCTGCATGGTTAGAAACGCACCTGCCCTCATGCTCCATTCCGAAGTACTGAACCTCGTGTCCGAGCTTTTGCAGCTGCGCCCCAAGTTTAAAAATATATGTTTCCGAACCGCCCTTCGGAAACAGAAACTTGTTAACCATTAATATCTTCATCTGTTATCTGACCTTTGTATAAATCAAGTGTTTTTTTCGTAATACTGTCCCAGTTGTATCTGCTTAAAACGTATTCTGCGGAAGCTGCTTTTAATTCGCTTACCGTTTCGGGAGAATTAAGCAGCTCGTCAAGCCTGTCCCAAAGGCTGCTTTCGCTGCCCTTTGAAAAATATACGGCGTTGTTACCGCAAACCTCGGTACATTCGTCTATGTCCGAGGTAAGGCAGCAGTTGCCGTAGCTCATAGCTTCAAGCAGGCTTATCGGCATACCCTCAAGGTCGCTGGGAAGGACGTAAAGATAAGCGTTTGAATAAAGCTCATCAAGCTCGTTTCCCTGAACAAAGCCGGTAAAAATGATGTTTTCGTTATCTCCGGCAAGCTCTTTCAGCTCCTTTTCGTATTCAACGGTGTGGCTTGCGCCTCCGGCAATAACGAGCTTTTTATCTGTTTTAAGCTGTTTATAAGCGTTTATTAAATAATGAACTCCCTTTTCCGGAACAAGCCGTCCGAGAAAAAGAAGGTAGCTGTCTTTTTCAAGTGAATATTTATCTTTTATTATTTCCGCGTCTCGCTGTTCGGGCATATTAATGCCGTTTGGTATGTATACCGTGTCGCGGCAGTATTTTTCCTTAAAATAATCCTGAACGCTTTTTGAAAGGACAATTATTTCGTTTGCGTACTTTGCAGCGCATTTTTCACCGAAAAGGAGGTACTTTGTTGCAAAGCCGCCCCATTTTGCCCTTTGCCAGTCAAGTCCGTGAATGGTAACAACGCACCTTTTTCCGAAAAGTCTTGCAAGCGGTACCATTGACGCGGGACCCTCGGCGTGAAAATGAATAACGTCAAAGCCGCCGAATATTGCCCGTAAAACAGCAAAAAAGCTGTAAACAACAGCGTTCAGCCTTGCGGAATTCGGGGTGTAAATCCATTTAAGGCTAACCCCTTCGTATTCCTTAGGACGTTTGGATTCGGTAAAATCCCTGCCCGCAATGTGGCGGCTTTTGCGGTTGTAGGCGGTAACGCTGTTGCCGAGCTTTACCATACGGCGCGAAAGCTCGCCTACAACTATTTCAATTCCGCCCTCGCGTGAGGGTATTCTTTTGTGACCGAGCATTGCGATTTTCAAAAAACTACCCCCTTTTGAAAAATTTATTCAGCGCCTTTATGAGTAAGAACAACCGGTATGGTTTTCATAACAATGTAAAAATCAAGGCCGAGCGACCAGTCGTCAATATATTTACAGTCAAGGCGTACAACCTCTTCAAAGTCCTGAATGGTTGAGCGTCCGCTTACCTGCCATAAGCCGGTAATACCGGGGCGCATTGAAAGCCTGCGCTTGTGGCGGCTTTCGTACTGTTTGAATTCGTCAATTGTCGGAGGCCTTGTTCCTACAAGGCTCATATCGCCTTTGAGAACATTGAAAAACTGCGGCAACTCGTCAATGCTGAGCTTTCGTATTACCTTGCCGACCTTTGTAATTCTCGGGTCGTTTTCCATTTTGAACATTAAACCTTCCATCTGGTTCTGTTCCATAAGCTCCTTCTTGCGCTCCTCTGCGTCCTCGTACATTGAGCGCAGCTTGTAAATGTAAAACGGCCTGCCGTTTTTACCAACGCGCAGCTGCTTGAAGAAAAGGGGTCCCTTACTTTCAAGCTTCAGCGGAATAGCGGTAATTGCAATAATGGGTGCTGAAAGAATACATCCTAAAAATCCTGTAACTATATCGCCAAAGCGCTTAAAGCTCAAAGCAACGTAGTTGTGGGTGCTCGGTTTAAAAATTGCCATGGGCAAACCGTACTGAACCCGGCACGTAAGATTGTCAAATTTACTTTCGCTGAGTATATCGTCAAGCATGGGAATGTTAACGTGAACTGTAAGGCCCATATCCTCAAGCTCTTCAATCAGCTCCTGAATTTCGCTGTCATCGGAGTAGGGGATGTTGATATAAACGTCGTCAAGTGCAGAAGCGCGCATCCAGTTAAGGAACGTTTCGTCAACAGACATTACGGGGTAGTCAAGGATTTCCTTCGGAAGTGTTTTAATTTTTTCGTGTACGGTAACCGGTGAACTGAGTCCGTAAACCTCTTCATCGGGACTGAATTTAAAGGAGTTTCCGCTAACAAAATTATCAAGCAAAACAATTCCTTTAATCGAAAGCGACCAGTCGCTGTCAACAGCCTTTACAAATTCTTCTGCTCTGTCGCTTGTCGTGATAATTCCAACAAATGAGGCAATTTTGCTTTTTGTAAAATAACCTGTAAGGTAACGCTTAAGGAAATACCTTCCTATCATTGAAAGAGCGGTAAACAGAACGTAGCCCGAAAGGAGCATATAACGCGACTGAACAATAGGGTTTTTAAACATTACAATAGCAACCGAAAACAGTGCGTATGTAAGGGTTGTGTTCTGAATGTTTGAACGCAGCTCTTTGGCTCTGTTACGCCGCTGCATATCAATGTTGCTGTGAAATCCCGTGAAAATTATAAGGTAAGACATAAAAAGGGTAATGGCAAACCTAATCCATTCCTCTTTTTCAAAGAACGGAATTTTCCTTATTACTATGCTGAATAATACAAACGAAACCGTGTTTGCAATTATCAGACAGGTTATATCAACAAGGAATTCAAGCAGCATCTGCGTTCTTGTTCTTTTGTTCATTAATTATCGCCTTCAGTTTTTCCTGTTCTTTTTGTAGTACTTGTTGTACTTGTAGTTGTAATCGTAACCGTAATTGTAATTATAATTGTAGTTATAATTATATTTCCGGTAATATGAGTAGTATTTCTTTTTCTGGCTGTTAACGTCGTTGATGATAAAACCAATAATGTTTCCGCCGATTTGCTTAAGGTTGTTAACCGCGGTTTTAACGTCAATGCTGTTTGTTGTGTCGGTCTTGATAATAAAAACATAGCCGGTAACCTTCTGTGCAAAAACAGTACAGTCGGTAACAATGTTAATCGGGGGAGTGTCAACAAAAACAACGTCGTAATGCGCTCTGACAAATTCCAGAAGCTTATCCATACGCGATGAAGCAAGAAGCTCCGTCGGGTTCGGCGGTATTTTACCGGCGGTGAGGATTGAAAGGTTTTCAATATCTGTTTTTGAAACGGAAATATTATCCGTAAGTCCCGCAAGTATTTCGGAAAGTCCGTTCTTTACCGAAATCGAAAACAGTCTGTGAACGGTGGGGTTACGCATATCAGCGTCAATCAAAAGGGTTCTTTTACCTATCTGAGCAAAGCTGATTGCAAGGTTGATTGAGTTAATTGTTTTGCCGTTGTTTGCGGTGGGACTTGAAATAACAAATATGGGGCATTTCTCACCCTTTTGAGTGAAAAGCAAATTTGTTCTGATAGCGTTGTAAGCTTCCTTTGCCGAAAAGCTGGAATCGGCAGAAAGAATCTTTTTTGAATCGTTATTATTAAAGCCTTTTGACATATCGCGCGCTTTTCTTTTAAACATTCTTTTTGCCCTCCTTTGCTGATTGTATGCTGTCAATCAACGATTGACTCGCCTTTGGAAGCGGCGGTTCTTTTTCAGCCGGCGGCTCATCGCTTTTCTGGCTGTTATCTGAGCCATAGTTGCTTTTTGCGGGAGCATCAAGCTTCGGAACCGTACCTAAAACAGGAATATCAAATTC
>JAFYGD010000110.1 GCA_017543415.1 Eubacterium sp.
TCGTCTATCATTTAATACAAATAGTAATATAACAATTAACAAATTGTAAACAATAGTTAAGCGATTTTAAATTTTGACAAAATCTTATTGAATAAACAGCTACTATTATAATATAATTCAGAAAAAATAAAGTGATGTGATAATATGAAACTTGTAATGACAGTTATATCCAATTCCGATGTGGAAAAGGTAATGAATGAAATTGCAAATAACGGATATTCCGCAACTAAAATATCAACAACAGGCCAGTTCCTTGTTGAAGGACATACGGCAGTTCTTATCGTTTGTGACGATGAAAGAGTTGAAAAGCTTTATGAAGTGCTTAAGGCAAGCGTATCAAAGCGCGTTGTCCGCACCCCGGGTGTTACAAGCACCCTCCACGGCTCGCTTTTAAATCAGTCCGTTGACGTTGAAGAGGGCGGCGGAATAGCGTTTACAATAAATGTTGAGGAATTTCAGAAGTTTTAACCTATGAATTTTAACGGCTTTGCAGGTAACGAAAAAATTAAACAGCAGCTTATCTATCTTGCCGAAACGGGAAGGCTTCCCCATGCAATCGTGCTTGAAGGGGAGGAGGGCTTAGGCAAGCGCACTCTTGCAAGAGAGCTTGCGCTTAATCTGTTTTGCACGGCGAGCGAAAATAAGCCGTGCCGCTCCTGTCCTCAATGCGTTAAGGTGTTAAAGGGAATCCACCCCGATATTTACGAATTTACCGCAACGGGCGCCGTTAATTCTTTCCCGGTTGCCGAGGTGCGGAATATTGTTGAGGACGCGGTAATAAGACCTAACGAGGCTGATTATAAAATCTATATTTTAGGCAACTGCCATTCAATGAGCGATTATGCCCAAAACGCGCTTCTTAAAGTGCTTGAGGAGCCGCCTTCATACGCAGTTTTCATACTTACGGTTGAAAACAAGTCAGCCCTGCTTGAAACCGTGCTTTCCCGCTCGGTAGTTATCTCTCTTCAGGGCGTAACTGCAAAAGAGGGCGCAGCCTACATAACTTCTCACAACGAAGAAATTGATTATGACGACGCTTATACCGCTCTTGAAATCTGGGGCGGAAACATAGGCAAGGCGCTTGAAAGCCTTACCGACGGTAAGCTTTCAAAAATCAGCGGCGCCGTAGGCGACGTTGCCTCTGCTTTGCTTATGGATAACGAATACGAGCTTATCAAAGCCTGTACCGTTTTTTCGGGCGACAGGGATATGATAATCGCTTCAATGGCGCTTTTGAAATCCGTTTTCCGCGACGCTCTGTTCTATGAAAGCGGCGAGCTTGTAAGCGGCTTTCAGGATACCGCAAAAAAGCTCAGCAGCCGTTTAAGTAAAGAAATGCTCTGTAATTTAATTGACTCCTGCGAGCGCTTGAAAGCACTTGCAGCGGGATATGCAAACAACAATCTGTTAATAACAAAAATACCCTATGAGCTCAGGCGCTCAATAGGTAAGTAAGAGAGGAAAATAAATGACTAAGGTTGTAGGTGTCCGCTTTAAGGACACAGGCAAAACATACTATTTTGACCCTGCCGATATTGACGTAAAAAAAGGTCAGCGCGTTATTGTTGAAACGGCAAGAGGCGTTGAGTGCGGAGTTGCCGCAAGCAGCGTCAAGGAGGTTGAAGAGGACGAAATCGTATCCCCGTTAAAGCCGATAATGCGCGTTGCTACCGATGAGGATATCAAAAAGGTAGAGGAAAACAAAAAGAAGGAAAAAGAGGCTCACGATATCTGCCTTAAAAAGATTGAGGATTTCGGTCTTGATATGGCGCTTACGGAGGTTGAATATACCTTTGACGGCTCAAAGATTATCTTTTACTTTACAGCCGACGGCAGAGTTGACTTCCGCGAGCTTGTTAAGTCGCTTGCTTCCGAATTCCATACAAGAATTGAGCTTCGCCAGATAGGCGTAAGGGACGAGGCTAAAATGCTCGGCGGTCTCGGTATCTGCGGCCGTCCCTTCTGCTGCTCAACCTTCCTTAACGATTGCCATTCTGTTTCAATCAAAATGGCAAAGGAACAGGGCCTATCCCTTTCTCCCGGTAAAATCAGCGGAACCTGCGGAAGGCTTATGTGTTGCCTTAAGTACGAACAGAATTCATATGAATACCTTAACAGCATTACTCCGCAAAAGGGTACCGTTGTTGACTGCCGTGAAGGCAGGGGAGTTGTTGTTGAAACGGCAGTTCTTACCGGTAAGCTCAAGGTTCAGCTTGACAGTATGCCCGAAGGCGCGCCTGTTGTAGTTAACCGTGAAGAGGTAAGAATTGTTAATCGCAGAGGTGAAAAATAATACTTGCATTTTAATATGGCGGGTGTTATATTATAGTTGATAGGAAATAGGCTATCTAAGAATATTTATGGAGGTATTTGGTATGGCATATGTTATTTCTGATGAATGCATCTCCTGCGGCGCATGCGCAGGTGAGTGCCCTGTAGGCGCTATTTCAGAGGGTGCTGATAAGTACGAAATCGACGCTGATGCTTGCATCGAATGCGGCGCTTGTGAATCAGTTTGCCCCGTAGGTGCTCCTGCTCAGGCATAATCTAATTACTTATTAAGCAGGGTTTATCCCTGCTTTTTTCCTTGGAGGGACTTATGAAAAGATTTATCTGTATTATTCTTTCGGTAATTATGCTGTTCAGCGCTCCCGCAACGGTTTTCGGCGCGCAGTATGATATTTTTGACGACTTCGGAAACGTTGTTTATACCGTTACAACCTCTGAAACCGCGCCAACATATACGAAAGCTTCGCTTACAAGCGAAAGCTGGGTTAAGCTTACCTGGAACTTTGAGGACTGGGAAACAAGTATAGACGGCTTTCAGGTGCGCAGGTATTACCCGAAGAGCAATACTTATTCGGATATTGCCTATACTTCGAATTATGAGTACAAGGTTAAAAACTTAAAACCCGCATCGGTTTACTGGTTCACCGTAAGAACATATGTTAAATATAATGAAGAATACTATTACGGCGCTGAAAGCAAGCCCTTCTGCGTTGCAACAGCTCCCGCGCAGGTAAAGCTTAAAAAGGTTAAGTACGCCTCAACGGGCAAGCTCAAAGTAACCTTTAAAAGAAATAAAAAGGCGTCGGGCTATATTCTTCAGTACAGTACAAATAAAAAGTTCAAAACGGGCTTTACCTCAACTGTTTTTGTAAGTAAAAAGAAAAAGGCTTATGTAATTAAAAACCTCGGAAATAAAACCTATTATGTCCGTATCAGAGCCTTTAAAACCGCAGACGGTAAAAAATACCTCGGCAAGTGGAGCGTTAAGAAAAACGCCTATGTTAAAAAAGGCGTTGACCTTAAAACGATGATTAATGCAACCAAAACCGATTTAAGCGGACGTAAAATGATTAAAAAGCTTACAAAGAAAAAGGTTGATATAAAAAAGTATAAAACCACCTATGACCGTATTAAAGCTATATATAAATGGCATGCGGTTCACGGGCTTGAGTTCAGGGATTGCCTTGAGTGCAACAGCCATTTTAACGAATGTCTGTATTACCTTTACAGAGGTAAACGAACTTATGACGGCTTTATCTGGATTGACGCAGGTGATTTTCAGAACAGGGACGGCAGCCTTGCAATGCATAAGTGGAGCGTGCTTTATTATTCGGGAATACCGTTTATTTTCGACCCAAGGCTTCAGTCCTATACAAAGGACTATGACGGTACTCTGTATTTCGGCGTTGAAAAGGGAACCCCGCTTCAGAAAAGATATAAGCACGACAGCTGGTGGATGTGCTGGAGCGACTGCCCGCGGCTTGAATATGACGAAAACATGATAACATATCACAAATAAAAAGAGAGGCGATGCCTCTCTTTATTCTATGCTTATTAAATTGAATTCAACCGAGTTTTCACCTTCAAAAACAAGCGCAAGCGTTGTTTCGTCAACAGTGCATAGGCTTGACTTGCCGAAGGCTCCGTCAGTTATTTCGGTTAATTCCTTGCGCCATTTTATATCCTTGTATTCGCCCTTCTTGTCGTAAATGAAATCTGCAACCGCAAGCGCTCCTCCGCCGCTGCGGCTTGCCTTTGTTGCAAGGAACAGCCTTTCACCGAGCCTTGCCGCGCTTTTCTGCGCCTTTGATTTTATGCCAGGCGCATTTCCGCCCTTAGCCCAGAGTATTCCGTTATCGTCCGAAATAACGGGTTTACCCTCGTCAAAAGCGTGAATTATTCCGTCGGGAGTCTGTACCGCCGTCCACTGACCTTTGCCGCCTGGATAGGGCATACGCGGGTTTCTGTTAAAGGTGTCGCCGTTGTCGTCGGAATAAACGCATACCGAGCCTTTTTCGCAGTAAAGCGGAATAATTATTCTGCCTTCGTCTGTGGTTATTCCCGTACCCGAGCAGGTCATAAACAGCGCGCCGTCGTTTTCGCTGAAAACCGAAGGTGTAATATCCCTTGGCTCGCTCCATGTCAGTCCGTTGTCAGTTGATTTAAGCATAAATATGTAGCTTCTTTTCGGAGTTTTGAGCATTGAACCGAAGGTCGTTGTTTTTTTCGTTTCGCTTTTTCCCTTTGCGCCGTTAAGGTAAATGTTGCCCAGGTATTCGTCTTCTTTGTAAAGCTCTCCTATACCTTTAACCGTAAATGCGGTTTTAGCCTTTGATTTGTCAATAACCGCCCCGTCGTTAAGTATAATGTAGTAGCCTCCGTCACGGTCGTAAATAATAGGACAGCGCTTGCCGTCAAAGTAGGTAAACGCGGTCTTTTTCTTTTCAAGGTATTTTGCGTCCGCAGTACCCTTGCTTTCCGGGAAGAAGGTTAAAAGCATTACAAGGTCGCCGTTTGGCGCGGACGCCATAACGGGATTAAGGAAAAATGCGGATTTAGTGTTGTTTATATCGCTGTTAATGGCTCTTGCCGGGGGAGAGGCAACAACCTTTTCCTCGCTCCAGCTTTTGCCGCCGTCAGCGCTTCTTCTTGTAATTACTTCAATATAGCCCCATTCCATGCCTGCAATGCCCCTGCACATAGCCGCAACAAGAACACCGCCCGAATTGATAATTGATGGGGCAAAGGTTTTATTACCCAATGAGAACATTAAACTCACCTCAAAGCTATTATATCTTATTTCACACTATAATTCAATTCCCACTTGAAATTTATTGCGTATTCTATTAGAATATAATTGAAATCTATGAAAGGAGTAATTCTATGCTTTTTACAATCAAAAAATGCTGGTACAGGATTTACCAAAGAGTATTTATGATTGCAATGTGCGCTATGGACTGGTCCGAGCCTGAGCTTCTTGAGGGCGCGGGTTCAATCTTAAAGCTTCCCGAGTTTATCAAGGGCAAGGGACTTAAGAAGGTTCTTGTTGTTACGGATAAAGGCCTTATGGGGCTTCATCTTCTTGACCCGCTTTTTGAAAAGCTTACCGAAACGGGCATTGAATACGTTGTTTATGACGGCGTTCAGCCTAATCCGACCATTCCAAACATTGAAGAGTGCAGACAGATGTATCTTGATAACGGCTGTCAGGGCATTATCGCCTTCGGCGGCGGTTCGCCCATGGACTGTGCAAAGGCTGCTGCGGCAAGAGTTGTTAAGCCGAAACAGCCTGTACGCAAAATGCGCGGTTATCTTAAGGTGCTGCATAAGCTGCCTCCGTTCTTTGCCGTTCCCACTACTGCGGGTACAGGCTCTGAAACAACTGTTGCTGCCGTTGTAACCGACCCTGAAACGCATGAGAAAAACGCTATTAACGACCCGTCACTTCGTCCGAAATACGCGGTGCTTGACCCGGAACTTACCGTAGGTTTGCCGCCGCACATCACATCGACAACGGGTATGGACGCGCTTACTCACGCCGTTGAATCCTATATCGGTAAAAGCAACGTTAAATCTACTATCAAGTATGCGGAGGACGCTACCAAATTAATTCATGATAATCTGGAAAAGGCTTACGCAGACGGAAAGGATATCGAAGCAAGGAAGAATATGCTCAAGGGCTCATACCTTGCGGGCTGTGCGTTTACCCGCGGCTTCGTAGGCTATGTTCACGCCATTGCGCATAACCTCGGCGGACTTTACGGAACGCCGCACGGCCTTGCAAATGCCGTAATTCTTCCATATGTGCTTGAATGGTACGGCGACGCCGCCTATCCTCAGCTTGCAAAGCTTGCGGATATTATGGGCGTAACCGAGCCTTCAATGTCCGTTGCCGAAAAGGGCAAGGCTTTCATCGCCGAGGTAAGGCGTATGAACGCAGCTATGAATATCCCCGATAAATTTGATTTTATCAAGGAAGAGGATATGCAGACCCTTGTTTCGCCTGCGCTTAAGGAGGGTAACCCCGGTTATCCCGTTCCCAAAATTATGCAGCCTGCTGACTGCGAAGCGGTAATCCGTAAATTTATGGCATAAAAAAATATTAAAGGAAGAGCAAAAGCTCTTCCTTTTTTATTGACGAAAAGATATTTTTATAATAAAATATAATCGGTGATGAAAATGAAATATAATATCAAAACAGACAACTATAAAACCTTTTCTGTTTACAAGGATAATGTGCTTAAACCGAGAGCGTATTTTATTCCTTTTAAAAGCGGTAAAAAAATGCTCAAAACCGATATAAGAACGGAACGCTATAATTCCGATATGGTAACCATTCTTTCGGGCGAGTGGGATTTTAAATATTACCAAAAGGTAAGCGAAATGCCCTCTGAAATTGATACCGAAAGTATTGATTTTGATAAGGTAACGGTTCCTTCCTGCTGGCAGTTTACGGGTTATGAGCCGCCCGTTTATATCAATGCCCGCTATGAATTCAAGCCCAATCCGCCGAAGTTTCCGGAGGATTGTTCCGTTGGCGTTTACCGCCGCTTTTTCAACGCAAAAAAAGGCAAAAACCATATTTTAACCTTCCTCGGCGTTGCAGGTGCGCTTGACGTTTTCGTTAACGGAAAGTATGTCGGCTACAGTGAGGGCAGCCATAACACAAGCGAATTTGAACTCAATGAGTTTTTGATTGACGGCGAAAACGAGCTTGTTGCCGTTGTGCATAAATTTTCAAACGGAACCTATCTTGAATGTCAGGATATGTTCCGCAATAACGGTATTTTCCGCGATGTGCTTTTAACTGCAACGGGGGAAAACTCCATTTATGATTTTGAGGTTAAAACCGAATATAAAGACGGTAAATACGATTTAACCGTTCTTCCTTCGTTAAAACTGAGCAGCGAATGTGAATTCAGCGCTGCGATTATTGAAAAGGAGCTTTCAAAAACCGTTAACGTCAGCCCTGAAAAGATTGAAAAAATCTCGTTTACAGACCTTGAGGTTGACGAATGGTCTGCTGAAATCCCCAATCTTTACACTCTTATTATAACTCTTTCAAAGGAGGGCAAAATAACCGAGTGTATCAGAAAAAGAATAGGCTTTAAGCATATTGAAATAAAAGGAAACGAATTCTTTTTCAACAACGAAAAGGTTAAAATGCTCGGCGTAAACCACCACGATACAAATCCGAAGAAGGGCTACGCCATGAGCCTTGAGGATATGGAACGCGATGTTAAGCTGTTCAAGGAATATAACGTTAACTGCGTTCGTACCTCTCACTATCCTCCTGACCCTGCCTTCCTTGATTTCTGCGATGAATACGGCGTTTATGTTGTTGATGAGGCGGATATTGAAACCCACGGCTGCGGTGAAGCAGTACGCCAGGGCGCCTGCTCCCACAATCCTGCGTGGCAGGGACATTACTGGGACAGGGTATACCGCATGTTTGAACGCGATAAAAACCACCCTTCAATTACAATGTGGTCGCTCGGAAACGAGGCATGGGGCTATAAAAATCAGGACTATTGCTATGAGCAGCTCAAAAAGCTCAGCTCTATACCAATTCACTATGAAGGCGTAATACATACAAGGCGCTTTGCCTATGACGTAATATCCCAGATGTACCCCTGGCAGGGCAAGTACAGAAAGGTTGCCGAAGGTAAAGGACTTTCCAAAAAATGGTATGAAAAGCCCTATTTCCTCTGTGAATACGCCCACGCTATGGGGCTCGGTGCAGGCGAGCTTGAAACCTATGTAAGCACCTTCCTTTCAGCCGATAACCTTATGGGCGGCTGTATCTGGGAATTTGCAGACCACGCCGTATATCATGAGGACGGGAAATTTAAATACACTTACGGCGGTGACCACGGCGAGGTAAGGCACGACGGTAACTTTTGCGTTGACGGGCTTTTCTTCCCTGACAGAACTCCTCACTCCGGCGCGCTTCA
>JAFYGD010000111.1 GCA_017543415.1 Eubacterium sp.
AATACGGTATTAACAGAATAAGCCTCGGAATGCAGAGCGCGGTTGACAGAGAGCGTTTTGCGCTCGGAAGAGCTGCGGGACGGGACGAGGTTGAAAAAGCAATTAACGGCGCAAGAAACGCCGGTATTGAAAACATAAGCCTTGACCTTATGCTCGGTATACCCAAACAGACGCTCTCCTCGCTTGATGAAAGCCTTGATTTTATAGATAAAATGAAGGTTCAGCACGTTTCCGCATATATGCTTATAATTGAGGAGGGAACCAAATTTGCAAAAATGCAGGACAGGCTTGACCTTCCCGACGAGGATACCGTTGCTGAAATGTACCTTAAAACCGTAAACGCGCTTTGCGAAATCGGGCTAAAGCAGTACGAGATAAGCAACTTTGCAAAAACGGGCTTTGAAAGCAGGCACAATCTTAAATACTGGAAGCTTGTTCCCTACCTTGGAATAGGAAAAAGCGCCCACTCGTTTTATAACGGGAAGCGCTTTTACTACGACAGTGATTTTAACCTTGTACCCGACGGCGAGGGCGGCGGCAGAGAGGAGAAAATTATGCTCGGCTTAAGGCTGAACGAGGGCATTGACAAAAGCCTTGTTACAAAGCCTTACGCTGAATTAATTGAAAAAGGGCTGTTAACCGAAAAGAATAACCGAATTGCGCTGACGCCCGAAGGAATGCTTATTTCAAACACAATAATAAACAGACTCACATAAAAAAGGACTGCAGCGGCAGTCCTTTTAATACTATAAGTGATAAATAATTTCATCGCTCTTCCAGTCAAAAATAATCATACCGATAATAAGCATAATTACTGCGGTAACGCTGGCGTAGATAAGCATTTTCGGGTGCATCCACTCGCCGGTAAGCACGCATTGCCTGAACAGCTCAATCATTGAGTAAAGCGGGTTAATCTGAATTATCATACGCAGCTTGCTTTCGGGCTTAAAGCGCTCAACGCTGTAAAGAATAGGAAGCATATACATAAGCAGACGCATAATAACGTCCCAGATATATTCAATATCCCTGAAATAAACGCAGAGTACGCTGAGAATTAAGCCAACGCCCGTTGAGAAAACAAGGATAATGAACATCGGCACGAACATAAACAGGAAGTGCCATGAGAATACGAGCGCTCCGCCGCCGCTGATATTTGTCAGTTTAAAGAACACCCATACCATAATGTAACATACCATTGAAATTGCGGTTGTTACAAAGGTTGAAAGAATTGAAGCAAGCGGATACATATATTTAGGCACGTAAACCTTTTTTATAATTGCCGCGTTCCTTCTGAAAGCAGTCATTGCCTGCTTTGTTGAGGTTACAAAAAACTCATACATAATTCTTCCGGAGAAAAGGAATACAGGATAACATATAACTCCTGCGGCGTGCTTTCCGAGCAGCCTGCTGAATACAACGGATAAAACTACCATATTCAAAAGGGGCTGGAAAAAGCTCCATAAAATTCCGAGCCAGGAGTTTCTGTACTTAAGCTTAATGCTTTTTCTTGTTAGCTCGCCAAGAAGGTTTTTATACTTCTTAAACATGCTGACGCCGTGTTGTAATTCGGCCTCCGCATTTTTAACAATCATTTATTTACACCTCGAATCGGGTAATATCATATTCAAATATGTGACATTATAACACATTAATATTTAATTTTCAACTTTTTATTTATTAATCGCCTTTTATTTGAAAATTGAAGCTATATCAAGAGCGGTTTTTCTTGCGCTGTTATCACCGCTGACAACGTAGTCCGCAGCGTCAAGATACTTTTCTCTGCGCTCGTCAAAAAGCGCCTTTGCGCTTTCCCTGTCCTGAAACAGCGGACGCGTTGAATTTTCACCTATTCTTTCACAAACGGTTTCAAAGGACGCGTCAAGAAAAACCACCTTGCCGCTCTTCTTAACGGCTTCAACGTTTTCCTTAAAGGTAAGCGTTCCCCCGCCCGTTGAAACAACGCAGTTTTTTGTTTCACCTATTCTGTTGCATATTTCGGCTTCAAGCTTTCTGAAATACTCTTCTCCGCGGGCGGCAAAAATTGCCTTAACGGCAATACCCTGCTCCTTTTCAATAAGCTCGTCGGTATCAACAAACTTACAGCCCATTATTTTTGCAAGCTCTTTGCCTACAACGGTTTTGCCCGCACCCATAAAGCCGCACAGAATTATGTTTTTCATCTTTTTTCAAGCTCCTCTTTTGTAAGCTTTGTAACGCGTTCAACTTCGCTTTTTTCAAAGCTTATACCGTTCCATATTTCCTCAGCCGCCACCGCCTGCCATACAAGCATGGGAAGCCCGTTAACGCATTTTAATCCGCCTTCGCGCGCATACTTTGAAAGCAGGGTTTCTCCCGGATTATAAACGGCGTCAAACACCGCTGCCGATTTACATACGGTTTCAGGCGCAAGCGGGCTTGATTCGGTATCGGGATACATACCTACGGGCGTTGCGTTAATAATAAGGTCATAGCCTTCATTAACGCTGTCAAGGGTAAGAATTCCTGCTCTTTTTGAAAGCCTGTTTTCCATTTCGTCTTTCAGCTTTTTTGCTTTTTCGAGCCCTGTTGTACGAACGGCGAGCGTAACCTCTGCGCCTGCAAGCGCGCTTTCAAAAGCAAACATCCTTGCAGCGCCGCCCGCACCGAGGATTAACACCCTTCCCCCGAGTTCAATTCCCGCATATTCAAGCGAGCGCAGAAAACCGATGCTGTCGGTATTATATCCAACGGCTTTTCCGTTTTCGGCAGCAACTGTATTAACCGCGCCGAACATTTCGGCGCGCTTTGAAAGTCCGCCGAGAAGCGGAATGATATTTACCTTGTGCGGGGCGGTAACATTAAAGCCGTCAAGCTTTATGAGCGTACTCTCAAAAAGCGCGGGCAAAGCGCTTAAGTCAGCCTCAAAAAGCCCGTAATCCGCACTAAGCGAGCGCAGGGACAACAGGCTTTTATGAATGAAAGGGCTGAGCGTGTGGGAAAGCGGATTTCCCACCAGCCCAAGCTGTTTTTTAAGTTCGCGTTTCATTACCGTTTTTCACCCCGAAAACGTATTGACAAAATTAGGAAAAATCTATAATATGATAATAACATATAAACAATAACTTAACAACAATTTATTTTAAGGAGAGAGCATAATGCTTTTTGACGAAGTAAAAGAAATACTGGTTGACCAGCTTGGCGTAAGCGAGGATATAATTGAACTAAAAACAAGTCTTTATGACGATTTGGATATGGACAGTCTTGACGCGGTTGACCTTGCAATGACTATTGAGGAGCAGTACTCGGTTGAGGTTCCCGATGAAGCGCTTGAGAATTTCAAAACCGTTGAGGACGTTGTTACTTTCATTGAGAGCCGCATTGATTAATAATATTTTAAGTCATTTTAACCAAATTATCGTGGTATATTTTGTATATTTTGATTAATTGAATTATATTAGTATAAATAGTAAAATAAAGGTTGGGAAACTAACCTTTATTTTTTTGACGGAAAGGAAACAAGAATTATGTCTGAAAGTTATGTTATGGCGCTTGACCAGGGTACCACAAGTTCCCGTGCCATTATCTTCAATAAAAAGGGCGAATGCGTTGCAAAAAGCCAGAACGAATTTACCCAGTATTATCCCAAAAACGGCTGGGTTGAGCACGACCCCAACGAGATTCTTTTCTCTGTAATCCAGGCTATGATTGGCGCTTTGCGTCCTGCCGGAACCGAGGATTCCGTTAACCCGAGAGATATTAAGGGTATCGGCATTACCAACCAGAGAGAAACTACAATTATCTGGGATAAGGAAACAGGCAAGCCCGTATATAACGCTATCGTATGGCAGTGCAGAAGAACTGCAGAATACTGTGAAGAGCTGAAAAAAGAAGGCCTTGACAAATATATTAAGCAGACAACGGGTCTTCTGATTGACGCATATTTCAGCGCAACAAAAATCAAGTGGATACTTGATAACGTTGACGGCGTACGCGAAAGAGCAGAAAAGGGCGAGCTCCTTTTCGGTACGATAGATACATGGATTATTTGGAACCTTACAGGCGGTAAGGCGCACGTTACGGATTATTCCAACGCCTGCCGTACAATGCTTTTTGATATTGAAAAGCTCTGCTGGGATGAAACGCTTTGCGAAAAGCTCGGTATCCCGATGAGCCTGCTCCCCGAGGTTAAGCCCTCAAGCTGCGTTTACGGTTACGTTGACCGCATTACGGGAATTGAAGAATTAACCGGCATTCCGATTGCAGGCGCTATCGGCGACCAGCCCGGCGCTCTCTTCGGTCAGGGCTGCTTTGAAGCAGGTCAGGCAAAGAACACCTACGGCACCGGCTGCTTCCTTCTTATGAACACCGGTGAGGAAAGAATTGAAAGCAAATCAAACCTTCTTACGGGTATTGCATGGGGACTTGACGGCAAGGTTATTTACGACCTTGAGGGTTCGGCATTTAACGCAGGCTCCGTAATCAAGTGGCTGCGCGACGAGCTTGAGCTTATCGCCGATGCAAGAGAATGCGATATTCTTGCAGAGGAGGTTCCCGATACAAACGGACTTTACCTTGTTCCCGCGTTTACGGGCCTCGGCGCTCCGTACTGGGATATGTACGCAAGAGGTATTATGGTAGGTATTACGCGTTCAATCAACAAGCGCCACGTTTGCCGCGCTGTTCTTGAAAGCATTACATACCAGATGACAGACCTTCTTGAAGCTATGATGAGCGACAGCGACATCGTGCTTAAGGATTTACGCGTTGACGGCGGCGCATCGGTTTCCAACATCATGATGCAGATGCAGGCTGATATGACGGGCTGCAACGTTAATCGCCCCGTAAACAGAGAGGCTACCGCTCTCGGCGCAGCTTACCTTGCAGGTCTTGCAACGGGCGTTTGGAAGGACTGCGCAGAAATTGAAGCAAACCGCAAGGTAGATAAAATCTTTGTTCCCTCAATGCCCGAGGACATCAGAAATAAAAAGTATTCAGACTGGAAGCGTGCGGTTGAACGCTCACGCAACTGGGAAAGATAAAACACTACGGGCGACAATACTGCCGCCCGTATAATTGACAATGTATAATTGATAATGGATAATTAAGGACGGGCTTTGCCCGTACCAAATATAATGAGCGTGAGCAAAGCTCACCCGAAATTGTCAATTGTCAATTTTCAATTATCAATTAGTATTAGGAGGATTATTTATGAAAAGGGTTTTAGCAAGCGTATTTGCACTGATTATGGCGTTTACAATGCTTCCCATTACGGCAAGCGCAAGCAAGGCTGATTTATTTAACGACTATTTTCCCGACGGCATTTCCAAGCCGTTAACGCCGTATATTCAGTTAGTTGAGTATCTGGGAGACGCGACAACTGAGCAGTTTTATGATATATGGTACACTTATCCCGAGGACATTTACAAGCTGAATATGGACGACAACAAGGACCACGACGCTTTTGTTCAAAAATACGGCGTTGAGGTCAATTCATTAAATCTGATTGTTCAGTTTGACTGTAAGGTTGACGACGGCGACTGGCTTTATAACACGGGCACGTTTACCGATTCCGTTTATAATCCCGCTACCGACGAATGGGATGACGTTGTTAAGCCGGTTTCGGAAGCGTGGGATAAAAATCAGTATCCCAACTGGGGCAATTACGGTTTGTTTATGAACTATATTAATTCGTTCCCCGGCTGGTACAGTAAAAAGATGGATAATTACCGCCTTATTGATTCATGGAGTTATGATAATGACGATAAGGATAACAACGGATTTCTTAAAGACGCTTTAAGAAAGGAAGAATTTATACATACCGACGGTACGTGGGCCGCTTCATCATATATTGATAACGTTAATCACACGTTCACCTTCCGTTACAGGTTCCTTGTCAGCGCTGAGGATGAAAACGATTACGGCAATATGCAGTATATCCATTCCGACTGGTCCGACCCCGTTTCCGTAGGTAAGAACGGCACGCAGCAGGAATTAACGAAGAACCCCAACCCCGAAGCGCTTACAATTAACGATTTCGTCTGCAACAAAGCGGGCTCTGACGCAGAACCGCGCAACGAATTCAAAGCGTACGTAGATATTCCGACAAGCGTTTACGAGGACGAGCGTTATTACATTATATATGAAAGCGGCTTCGAGCCCGTAGGAATTCAAACACAGTACCGCATTAACGGCGGAGCCTGGAAGGGCGGAGATATAGCGAATTCCGTCTGGATTTTCAGCGGCGAACGCTACGTCGTTATAAACGATTACCTGAAAAAGGGCGACAAGGTAGAAATCCGTATGCGGGTTGCAGAGGGTAATAACAAGGATATTTATTCCCCTTGGTCAAATGTGAAAACTGTTTATGCCGCTGTTACGGATTATCAGTATAAAGACGAGCCGTCGCAGCCCGAAAAGCCCATAAGCGACCTCAGCGGCGACGCTACCGAGGGTCAGGTTGATTCCTTCATTACAGGC
>JAFYGD010000112.1 GCA_017543415.1 Eubacterium sp.
GGGCGTATAAAACGATAGGCGGAGTAAAAAAGTACTCCGGCTGGAGCGCAAAGAAATCCGTTAAAACGAAATAATAAAACAAATAAAAAAGCACCCCGCGGGGTGCTTTTGTTTTTATTTAGCCGCCTTTTTCTGGGGACCGTTGTAGCCGTTTTCCTCCTGGAATTTTGCGATTTTATCAATTACGCCGAGTACAACGTCAAAGCCGTTGCCAACCGTTTCGGTTTCAAAGCGGTCGGGCAAATCGCGCCAGGTATGGTAATAATAAGTAAGCATGGGGTTCTGCGCTGCAAAGGTAACGGATTTGATTCCGGCTCTTGTCATCGGAGTGCTGTCGCAGCCGCCGACGGGGTTGTGAATGCAGTGGTTCTTTGACTTGCTCGGGATTTCAAGCTCGTTAAAGGTATCCTTGAACATCTTTTCAAGGTCCGTATCAAATCGGCAGCCCTGCCAGTCGTCCTTAATTACAACCTCAAAGTAATCCTTATCGGCAACAGAGTCAATGTTGATATTCCATGCGTTTTTGGTAAGCTCGTCGTTTTTGTGCTCGTCGGCAAAAGCCATTGAGCCGCGAAGTCCGCTTTCCTCAGAGCCAACGTTAAGGGCAACTATTCTGCAGTTTTTAGGCGCTTTTTCGGGGTTTTCTTTAAAATACTTGAGCACCTCATAGGAAAGTGCAATACCGGTTGCATTGTCCATAGCACCCCTTGAAGCGTTTTCTTCGTGCGGGTCGTTCCACATTATAACAAAGCAGCAGCCGATTGCCGTAATAACGGGAACAAAATGCATAACAACGAGAATTCCGTTAAATACGGGGTGTGAATTAAACGCAGCCATCTTCTGTGCGAGCGTACCTACCGTGCCTTCGGCTGCAAACATATTTGCATTCGCCATATCGGTAAGCAGCTGAACAACTCCCATAAACGCAGAGAAAAGCATAATCAGGAAGAAGCATACCGCGCCGAAGCCAACCTTGATATAGGTAATGATAACGCCGATAATCGGGTTGTCCCTGTATTTGTAAATGTGCTCGGAATGGCGCCACGTCCAGCTTGTGTCCGTATGGCCGGAAAGAATAATTGTGTAGTCTGCCTTTCCGTCCTCGGGCTCAAGCACGCCGTAGGAGTTGCGTGAAATCTTCTGCGGGAAGAACATATCAAACCATGTTCTGTAAAGGAAGCAGCTGGTGATAAGCCAGAAAATTGCAATAAGCGAAAATGCGCCGAGCAAATACCAAAGGCTGTTAATGCTGAAGGCGATAATCGCGCCTATGCTGACAATAGCTCCCGCCCAGCCTGCGTAGGGAAGTCCGCCGATTCCCGAACGGGGAGAAACCGCAAATTCTTCCTCCTTTGGTGTAATGCCTATAGCCTCAAGCTTATCCTGCATGTAACGGTGGAATTTCTTTTCCCCCTCGGAGCCGGGAAGCCTTGAGCCGATTTTAAGCGCCGCGTCACTTACTATTTCGTACGCTTCTTCGGCATATTTTTTGTTTTCTTCTTTCATAAACACAACCTCCAAGAAAAATTTACAATTCATTTTACCACTTTATTAGGATAAAAAGCAATAGCTAACTATTGAATATGAGTATTTTTTTTGATATAATTTAAAAGAAATAATATATTTTGCGGAGACAATATGATTAAAAATATGATTATCGGCCAGTCGGGAGGACCGACTGCAGTAATTAATTCAAGCCTTGCCGGAACTGTTGAGTACGCGCTTCAAAGCGAAACAATCGGCAAGGTTTACGGTATGCTAAACGGTATTGAGGGACTGCTTGACAACAATATTATTAACCTTACGGAAATGTTTAAAAGCATGCCCCATGAGCTAAACCGTCTTAAGCATTCGCCTGCTATGTTCCTCGGCTCCTGCCGTTTTAAACTAAAAGGCGAGGAAGAGGAATTCAAACGGATTTTCAGGGTGTTTGACTCTTACAATATCGGATATTTTATCTATATTGGCGGCAACGATTCAATGGATACCGTTAAAAGACTTTCGGATTATGCAAAGGAGCACGGTATTGATATTAGTATCGTGGGCGTTCCCAAAACCATTGATAACGACCTTGTGGGAATTGACCATTCGCCGGGCTTCGGCTCCGCTGCAAAGTATATTGCAACCTGCGTGCGCGAGGTTGCTTACGACACGAGCATTTATTCTATTAAATCCGTTCATATTATTGAAGCTATGGGACGTGACGCGGGCTGGATTACGGCGGCTTCCGTTCTTGCAAGGCAGGATAATATGACGGCGCCGCATCTTGTTTATCTTCCGGAGGTTCCGTTTTCGGTTGAAAAGTTCGTTGAGGATGTAAGGAAAAAGCTCAGCGAGCTCAATTCGGTAATAGTTGTTGTTTCCGAAGGAATAAGGGATAAAGACGGCAATTACATTTCCGCAAGGCAGGACAAGGGCGACGACCTTTTCGGCCACGCAAGGCTAAGCGGAACCGCCGCATATCTTAAAGATGTAATTGAAAGGGAAATCGGATGTAAGGTACGCGCGCTTGAACCGAGCGTTCTTCAGCGCAGCGCAGGCCACCTTGTTTCGCTTTGCGACGTTAACGAGGCGTTCAACCTCGGCTCCGTTGCGGCAAGGGCTGCAGAGGAAGGAAACACGGGCGTGTTCTCAACGCTCCGCAGAACCTCCAACAAGCCTTACTGCGTTGAATACGGCCTTGAGGACGTTGCGGTTGTTGCAAACAGGGAAAAGTTCGTTCCGCGTGAATGGATAAACGAAGAGGGCAACGACGTTACCGAGGAAATGGTAACCTATCTGAAGCCGCTTATAAGGGGCGTTGCGCAGACTCCGTACAGAGCGGGAATGCCGGACTATATTGACATAAGGCATCTTGACGTGAAGATGCAGAAATATAAAAATTAAGGGGTAAAAGGGGTAATATTATGAAAAGGATAACAAAGCTTTTAAGTATTGTGCTTGCTTTTGTTCTTGTTTTTTCAACAAGTTCAGTTGCCTTTGCAAAGGATAAAAGCACAACGCCGGTAATAGTTCTTCACGGACTCGGCGGCAGCGATATTTTCCAGTATATGGGAACCGAGGACGAGGTTCAGATTCCGCAGTTCGGTCTTGACGTAAAGGCTATGGCGGCTGACCAGACTATTCTTGATAACGCGCTCAAGCTGTTTACCGAGGAGCAAACGCCCGATTACGACGCGCTTTTTGAGGCGCTGGGCAATTACTTCAAAGGTACTAATATCAACTTTACCAAAAACGGAAACCCGCAAAAGGGACAGGGAATTAACACCTACTGGGAGGAACCGCTTTCAAAGCATAAGGATTACCTTACAATGCGTGACTTTTCAATTCCCGTTATTGCCCGTCAGGTTTCTAAAATCATAGGCTCCAAAAACGTTTACGCCTTTAACTACGACTGGCGCGTTGATATGTGCAAAACCGCTGAAGGACTTAACCATTTTATTAAAGCCGTTAAGAAAAGAACGGGCGCAAAGAAGGTTTCAATCTGCGCGCTTTCGCTCGGCGGCGCGGTTATGAGCGCATATATGGATAAGTATAAAAAGCAGAACGACGTTGAACGCTATGTGCTTTTAAATCCTGCTTACCTCGGCGCTGATGTTGCAAGGGCGTTTGAATTTGATTTTCAGACCGATAAAAAGAAGGTGCTGAAGTACCTTAAGAATATGGAGTACGATTTCCAGTCAGGAGATAAGGAAACGCTGTTCAAGGCTATCTCCGCTATCGGCGAGGTAAGAATTGCCAACGCTCTTGACAATCTTCAGAATGACGTTTTAAGCAAACCGAGAATGCGCAAAAAGTTCTTCCTTGAGGTGCTTAAGCCATGGATAGGCAATATCCCCGCCTTCTGGGAGGTAATACCCTATTCCGAATTTGACACCTGCGTTAAAAAGATGGTTAAAATAGGCTATCT
Source organism: Eubacterium sp. (assembly GCA_017543415.1). GTDB lineage: Bacteria > Bacillota > Clostridia > Oscillospirales > Acutalibacteraceae > Eubacterium_R. The sequence goes on from JAFYGD010000112.1 coordinate 3,911, forward strand.
TGATAAAAGCAGCGGGCTTTACAAAAAGATTAAAAGATACCATAAGGTACAGGGAAGGTTTAAGAAAAACCTTAAATATGTTAAGGCTCACGGCGCAGAGGTTGCAATTATTGCAAACTACGGCACGGGCGGACTTCCGCTTACCTCAAAATATTCAAACCATTCAGACCTGCTTATTGATACAAAGTACGCTTCGGTAGGCGCTACCGTTGCAAAGTACGGCAAAAAGCTCCCTGCCAAAAAGGCAAAGGGAAAGTACGTTTCACCCGATAAGGTAATTAACGCAAAAACCTGCGTTCTTCCCAACAACACCTGGTTCATTACGGGTATTATCCACGGACTTTATACCTATGACGGAGACGCCGCAAAGTTTATTGCGCGGCTGACTGCGGGCAAGGTTAAATGTAATCTCAAAGCAGTTAAAAAGAAATATAAGTATTCGCAGTTCCTTAAGGCGGATAAGGAGCAGAATCTAAAGAACGTTAAAAAATAACAGGCAAACATTTGGAGAACAGGATGGCACAGAAGGAAAGTCAGTCAAAATATATCCGAAGCGCTGATTTATACAAAAGAAACCCTAAAAGAAGCGCTTCCCCAAAAAAGGCTGATAAAAGGAAAGAGCGCGCCGAAAAAAGGGTACATAAAAAAGCGGAATACCGCGAAAGCGTAATTACCCCCGAGCGTGCAAAAAAAGCTTTTGAAGCGGAGAACAGCACGGCTGAGGAGCTTCCTTCAGGGGAAATCAGCGCAGCCGAAGAGACTCTGACAGATAAAGCCGAGGTTAAGGAGCGCGTTTCGATTTACGGCAGGGGCTCAACCGAGCAGCTGTTTGAAAACAGGGCGGCGGGTCAGGAACAGATTGAGTTTTTCCATATTGACGCCGCTGAAGAAAGCGCTGCGGATTACAGAAAGCGTGCCGGTCAGAGGGTCGTTTTCTGTGCAATAGGGCTTGCTGTTGCAACGGTTGTGTTAAGCTTTATCCGTTTGCACCTCCCCGTTATTCCGAGCTTCCTTTCGGTTGATTTCAGTATTATTCCCGAATTTCTTGCAGCGGTTGCCTACGGTCCCTTCGTCGGCGTGCTGTTATGCCTGGTAAAAAACATTGTAAATATAGTTGTTACGCCAAACGCCGCCGTTTCCGACGTTACTGCGGTAGTTTTAGAGGTGACGTTTCTTGTTGTTACCGAGCTGCTGTACTCCCGTTTAATGAGACCGAAAGAGGACGTGCCGCCGAGGGACAACAGGGGAATCAATATCTTCATAAGCGGAACGGCAGCTGCTGTTGCGGCGGTTATACCCAATTACTTTATGACCGCATATTTTTCATACCCCACGCTGATTAAGGCGTACAGCTCCGAGTTTTTTAACGAATCCGTTATTACTCAGGCGTATCTTAATTCGGCTGAAAGAATACAATCGCACCTGCCGCAGTTATTTAAAGATATTTATGCGCAGGTAACAACGCTTAACAGCGGAATACTTTTAATCAACTTACCCATTACCCTTGCAAAGCTTATGCTTGCGGTTGTAATTACAGCAATTCTTTATCCCTTGCTTTCGCCCGTTTTATACTACTGGCGTGAAGAATATGACGCATAAAACAATGCCTGCGGTTATTATTAACCGCGGGCGTTTTATTATTTATTATACGCTAATAAACACTTTGTAAAAACGGCGCGAAATTTAATAAAAATACAGTTGAATTTATACTTCTGTTGTGCTATAACATTTTGTGAACCGTAGCAATACAGGTAATACAGTGCAAAAGGAGATTATTACTATGAACGAAAAGAAAATGACAGGCTTTTTTGTTTTTATTTCGGTTGTTCTGTGTTTAAGCGTTGCCCTTTCGGGCTTTTCGCTTTACAGCCAGAAGAAAACGGAAACAGCCATTAACCAGCTTCAGGGCGAAGCGGAGGACGTTGACCGCGAGGATGACGTTACAATTGCAGGTACATACACAATTAAATCAACAACGCAGATTTCAGATGCGTATATTTCCGGCGATTCCTCAAAGCTTGACGATTCCGACAAGGAAACCCTTGATATGGCGAGTGCAGTTATTGACGAGGTTATAAAGCCTTCAATGAACGATTTTGAAAAGGAAAAGGCAATTTACGACTGGCTTACTGCAAAGCTTACAAGCAATACGGGAATTCTTACCGTTGTTCCTACCCGTAACGGCGATAACGATAATCCGCACGATGTTCTTAAATACCGCAGCGCGGTGTGCGTTGGCTATGCAACCACCTTCAGACTGTTTATGCAGATGCTTAAAATTGAATGCAAGGTAATTCATTCGTCCGACTTAACTCATTCCTGGGATTTGGTTAAGCTTGACGACGGCTGGTATCATACAGACTGTTATATGGATAACGAAACAAATAACTATCAGAACTTCA
>JAFYGD010000113.1 GCA_017543415.1 Eubacterium sp.
CGTTCCTTCAACGGCTAACCTCGGTCAGTATATAACTATCGTTAAGGAACAGTACTATCTGCGCGAGCTTATCAAGCTTTCGCAGGATATGATTGAAAACGCAAGCTCTTCGGGTGCGGACGCAAAGCTTCTTCTTGAAAGCGCGGAGCAAAGGCTGTACGACCTTCGCGGAGGCGCAGACAGAAGGGGAGCAAGAAAGCTCAGCGACGTTATTGTAAACGGCGTTTACGAAAAGTTAAGGGAGCTTAACGGCGAAAACCGCGCGGATTATCTTGGCTACCCTACGGGCTTCGGGCTTCTTGATAAGTACCTTACGGGACTTAACCGCAGCGACCTTATTTTAATCGGCGCGCGTCCCGGTATGGGTAAAACGAGCTTTGCGCTCAACCTTGCGCATAACCTTGTTACTGCGGCAAAGAAGAAGGTAGTTTTCTTCTCGCTTGAAATGACAAACGAACAGCTTGCCGAAAGGCTGCTTGCTTCGCAATCGGGTATTGAAAGCCAGAAATTCAGAACGGGCGAGCTTGCGCGCGATGAGTGGGACAGACTCGGTCTTGCTACCAACGTGCTTATGCAGACGGAGCTTTACCTTGTTGATAACTCCGCCATTACCGTTCCCGAAATGAAGGCGCTCGTTCGTCAGCTCAGGGACGTTGACTGCGTAATAATTGACTATCTCGGTCTTATCAGTTCCGCTGAAAAGAGCGAAAACCGCGTTCAGGAGGTAACAAAGATTACCAAGGCGCTTAAAATAATGGCAAAGGATTTGAATATCCCGGTTGTTTGCTGCGCACAGCTTTCCCGTGGAACAGAGGGCAGGGGCAAATCCCACCGCCCGCAGCTTTCAGACCTCCGTGAATCGGGCTCAATCGAACAGGACGCTGATATCGTTCTTTTCCTCTACCGTGAGGTTTACTACGAAAACGAGCAGTCCGACGAGGACCGTGACGAAATTGATAAGAACAAAACAGAGCTTATTATTGCTAAAAACCGCCACGGCGGAGTAGGTACAATCCCGCTTGTATTTGACAGCGAATTTACACGCTTCAGGGCGATTGACATAACTTCGGATGATTACAGATAAAATTGATTTAACAATCAAAAAATTCAATATGCTGAAAAACGGCGATACTGTTGCAGTCGGCGTATCGGGCGGAGCGGATTCAATGCTGCTTTTAACCTACCTTTATGAAAACCGTGAAAAATACGGTATAAAGGTTGTAGCCGCCAATATTGAGCACGGTATCCGCGGTGAAGAGTCAGTTTCCGATACCGAATTCGTTAAAAGCTACTGCAAAGATAAGGGCATTGAATTCAGGGGTATTTCCATAAACGCTCCCGAAGAAGCCGAAAAAGCAGGGCTCGGGTGCGAGGAATATTCAAGAAATAAGCGCTATGAGTTTTTTGGCTCGCTTTGTACAGATAAAATTGCAACGGCGCATAATCTTACCGACAACGCTGAAACCGTTTTGTTCCGCCTTGCAAGGGGAACCTCGGTAAAGGGTGCGTGCGGTATTCCGCCCGTAAGGGGAAATATTATCCGCCCGCTTATTGACTGTTCCTCGGCTGAAATAAGGGAGTATTGCAGGGAAAAGGGAATACCCTTTGTTATTGACAGCACTAACTGCGAAAACGAATATTCAAGGAATTATATCAGAAACGAAATTCTGCCCCTGTTTGAAAAGCTGAACCCCTCTTACGAGCAGGCGTTTGCAAGGTTTATTGCGTCTGCAAACGAGGACGAGGAATGCCTTAATGCGCTTGCTGAAAAATACGGCTTTCCGCATAAACTCGGCGAGCTTGAAAACGAACGTCCTGCGGTTATAAAGCGCGCCGTTCAGCGCTATGCAAACGAATATGGAATAACTCTTGACGAAAAGCATCTGAACTCCGTTCTTGCGCTGCTTAATAAGGACGGCAGAGTGCAGCTCAAAGGCAGCCTTTTTGCCGTGCAAAGCGGCGGTATGCTTGAAATTAAGGAGCTTGCCGATTTGCCCGAAGCAGCATTTCTTTGCGAAAGCAAAACTGTAGATATAGATACTTTTAATAACGGTAATTTAAAAAAAGAATTTGCTTTTTTCTGCGACTGTGATAAAATAGTCGGTAACGTTACCGTGCGCAAAAGGCAGGAGGGAGACGAAATTACCCTTGCAAAGCGCGGCGTAACAAAATCGCTTAAAAAGCTTTTTAATGAACTTAAAATCCCCGAAAACGAGCGTAAAAGAACAGCCGTAATCTGTGACGGCGGCGGTATAATCGGAATTTACGGTTACGCGCTTGCGGAAAGGGTTAAGCTGAATAAAAACACAAAAAAGGTGTTTATGCTTAAAATCTCTCTGGAGGACATTGTTTAATGAGAAAAGATCTTTCAAACAACTTCAAAAGCTCATTTATCTATATTATTATCCCGCTTGTTTTAATCGGGCTTGTATTCTTTATGTCAAGCCAGAACAAAGCGCCCGATATGAAATATTCCCAGGTTGTTGAGCTTTTTACAACGGACCAGGTAAGCGAATTTGAAATTGACCTTTCAAGCGGCGCTTTAAGGTATAAGCTCTTTAAGGATGACGATAAAACTCCGCTTCATACCTATTCCGTTCCGAGCGTTACTTATTTCATTGACGATATTTCGCCGAGCGTTCAGAAGTATAATAAGCTGAACCCGAACAAGAAAATCGTTTATAACTACAAGAAGGGCTCCGGCAGTTCTATCTTTATGAGCCTTCTTCCCACACTGCTTCTTGTTCTTATTATCGGCGGTTTCAGTTTCTGGATGATTCGCCGTATGAGCTCAACCATAGGCGGTGAAAACAACCGCGCGCTCGGTTTCGGTAAAATCAAACCGAAAACGCACCCCGATAACGAAAAG
>JAFYGD010000114.1 GCA_017543415.1 Eubacterium sp.
GGATTGTTTTCTGCAACGGATGAAGCGATTGATCTTGACGATGTTGCTGACAAAGTTTCAAACCATCAGGGAGTCGTCTGGACGCACGTTATCAGCCTGCGCCGTGAAGATGCAGAGCGGCTTGGCTACAACAATGCTGACACCTGGAAGCAGTGCGTGCGCCGCAATATGAACGAGCTTGCCGAAGCACATAAGCTCAAGCCGAGCGATATGGAGTGGTACGCCGCCTTCCATAACACGACGCACCATCCGCATATTCATCTGATAGTCTTATCAAAAAGCGGTCAGGGCTATCTGACGAAAAAAGGAATGGAAAAGATGCGCAGCACCTTCGGTAACGATATTTTCCGCAACGAGCAGTACAAGTTATTCAAAGAGCAGACGGATATCCGTGACGAACTGAAAGCAGAAATGGATGAAGTGTTGAACGGTATTTCAGTCAGGCGTTTTCCGATTACAGACGAAACCGCTGAGCTTATTAAGCAGCTACAAAACGAGCTTGCAAACTGCAAAGGCAAAAAGATTTACGGCTATCTTCCGAAGAATGTCAAGCATACGGTTGATGAATTACTCAGGCATATCGTTGAAGAAAACCGTCCGCTTCAATATATGTATGCAAGGTGGAATGAGGTCAACCGCTTGAAACTTGCTCTCTACTATGACAGCGAGAACGACAAGGACATACCGATTGAAACGAACAAAGAATTCCGTTCCCTTAAGAATATGCTGATAAAAGCGGTGCAGGAATCGCTCATCTTCGGAACAGATAACGGCTGGAAGAATATCCGCAAGAACACGAATATTTACAACAGCCTGCTGCAATCTATTGCCTCGCTTTTCTACAGCAAGGCGGCTGACCGCATCAACGAAATCAACGCGCAAAAGCGGCAGCAGACGGACAGCAAGGAACTCACCAAAGAACAGCAGAAACGCATTGCTCACGGCGAGCGTTCTGCAGGAAGTGAATACACGAAGGCAGAGAAGGACGAAGAAGACAGCCGCAGGGCAGCCGAAAACGCAGAAGCGCTTCTCAACATCGGCACAGGCATTGTTGACTTTGCTCTCCGACGTGCAATCCGGCAGCAACTGCAAAACACAAATCAGAACAACGACGCTGACGAAGACGAAGGCTTCGGTCAGTCGATGTAAAATGAAAAATCCTGCTTCGTTCATTACAGAGCAGGTAGAATAGGAGAAAAATATGAAACAATCAAACCAAGCAGTGAGAACTGCAAGAATAACTTAAGATTGGAGGTGATATGAAATCAAGTAAAGATTAGTGTTGCCTTATGGCAGCAAAGGAAATAATTTCTGTCGGTCAGGGCAATAATAGTATTGATAAAAACAGTAAAGGCGGAAGGTCTATCAATACTAAAAATGTCAATGACAGAATCAGTACGGAACTCTGGATGCAGCACTTTGCAAATGCTCTCTTAAAAGAAAATGCTATCGATGAAAAAACCTATAAAAAACTGTTGGCAAAAATCAGCAGAGAGGTTAACCGTAGGTTTGCATCACGATGAAAAATTGGTAACAGTTCCCTAATGAAACGGGGACTGTTACCGTAGTAAAATAAAACTGAAAAAATATCTGGATATTGAAAAAGTATTGTGATATTGTTCAGTTTGGAAAGGAGTAAAAAAGTATGGACATATATGCTACAAGAGAAAGAATCCGCAAGGAAAATATCAACTTTATGAGCCTGCCACTTCGCGTAACCTTCTACGCCAGAGTCAGTACGGATTTCAACGTACAGCTCAATTCGCTTGACAACCAGGTTAGTTACTACACTGACTTCATAAAAAACAATCCGAACTGGGAATATGTTGACGGCTATATCGACGAAGGCTTATCCGGAGTCACAACGGCAAAGCGTGAGCGCTTCAATGAAATGATTGAAGACGGCAAGGCGGGACTGTTCGATTTGATTATTACGAAGGAAGTTTCAAGATTTGCTCGTAACACTCTTGACAGTATCCGCTATACCCGTGAACTGCTTTCAAACGGTGTAGTTGTGTTCTTCCAGAATGACAACATCAACACGCTTGATGAAGACTCTGAACTGAGACTAACGATAATGTCGTCAATGGCACAGGACGAGTCAAGGAAAATATCTTCCCGTGTGCGCTTCGGTCATCAGCAGGCTATCAAAAGAGGTACAGTGCTCGGTACGGATAATATGTATGGATATATTAAAAAAGACGGCAAACTTACAATTGACGAAAGTGAAGCTGAATTCGTGCGTGAGCTGTTTGAGATGTATGCAACGGGTAAATTCAGTATGAAACAACTTGAGAAGCATTTCTATAATAAGGGAATACGCAACAGCAGGGGCAAAATGCTTTCTCATTCAACGATGGGTAATATCATCCGTAATCCGAAATATAAGGGCTACTACGTAGGTAATAAAGTTCGGATAACCGACCTTTTCACCAAGAAACAGAAGTTTCTCTCCGAAGATGAATGGGTTATGTATAAGGATGAAACCGGAGACATAGTACCCGCAATTGTAAGCGAAGAGTTGTGGAACAGAGCAAATGAAGTTCTGTATATGCGTAGCCAGGACGTCATACAAAGGCAGCACAAAACGGTGCATCAGAATCTGCTGACGGGTAAACTGATATGCGCTCATTGCAATAGACCGTATTACCGCAAGGACTCTGTTACCACGGGCGGCGCAAAAATGTCAAAGTGGATTTGCTCCGGCAAAATAAACAACGGCACAGCGTCGTGTCCCTCCCATGCGATATACGAAACGGATATCAAACCGATAATAGAAGATATCTTCAAGTCGGGACAGCAGAACATTGAAGAACTGTCTGCCTGCGTTCTGAAGCTCATCGGTGAACTGCTTGACTCAAATGACAACAAAGCGGAAATCTTCTCACTGACAAAAGAACTTGAAACGCAGCAAAAAATGAAAAAGAAACTGCTGAACTATAACGCCAAGGGACAGATGAGCGACGAAGAATTCGTAAGGATGACAGAAGACTGCGACAAAGACATTGCCGAACTGCAACGCAAAATCAAAACGCTGAGTCAGTCGTCAAAAACCGAAACTCAACTCAAACGGGAACTTGCCAACATCAAAGGAATTCTGAAAAGTGCAGAACAGCACATAGACGGAGAAGAGATTGACAAGGCGTTTATAGACCGGTATATAGACAAAATCATCGTTCACCCCGATGAAGACGTAACACGCTTTGAAATCCACTTGACAAGCGGTTTACAGGTAGAAAAACTGCTTAATACTATTACGAGCCGTGCAGGTCATAATAGTAAAAAGATGATTAAAAGTTATGAAGAATCAATGAGATAATGTTCTTCAGCGGAGCGGGGCTTAGGCTTCGCTCAATTTTTTTGGCTTTTAATATTCGTTTAAGAATCGTTTATTATGCTGTGCTCAACAAAGGATTCTTTGATACTGTGCAAAGGAGTAATCAAAATGAAAAACAGGCAGAAAAAACGAACTTTAAGAAATGTATTAATGATACTTATGATAATCGCAATCGGAGCAGGAGCGTTTTTTACCGTTAACTGCGCTACGGCAAATAGCCCCGAAAACGGCGCGCCGCCGGCTATACAAAGCGAAATCGGCAACGCTCCGCCGGGTATGGAAAACAACAGCGTACAACCACCCGAAATGCCCGAAGGCGAAAACGGTAATTCCGGCGAACAACCACCCGAAATGCCCGAAGGCGAAAACGGTAATTCAGGCGAACAACCACCCGAAATGCCCGATGGCGAAAACGGTAATTCAAGCGAACAACCACCCGAAATGCCCAATGGCGAAAACGGTAATTCCGGCGAACAACCACCCGAAATGCCTAATGGCGAAAACGCTCAGCAGGAGCAAATGCAAAAGCCCAAAAAGCAAATTTTGATTTATGCTCTTCTGGCGGCGGAAAGCCTTTCGATTGCGGCTTTAATCCTGTATCTTATTATGTCGCAGTTTAATAAAAAAGGCTTTAAGGAAACGTTTAAAGGCTGGAAAAGGGTTGTAATTTATCTTTTGTCAACAGCAATAATTTCGGGTTGCCTTACCGTTGCGGGAAGCGCTGTTTCAAAGCAGTGCGTGCCCGCAAATCCTCCCGCACAGCCGCAGATGACTCAAGGCTCGCAGACCTCTGTTGAAGCAAGCGGTGCAAAAACGGTAGACGGCAAAGAGGAAACGCTCAATGAAAACTATTCTTCGGCTTCGTCTGATGAAAGCGCCGTCCTTGTTACAAACGGAGGAAACGCTGAAATCAGCGGCTCAACAATCTCAAAAACGGGCGACAGCACCAATACCGAAAGCTCGGAATTCAACGGAACAAACGCTGCAATTCTTGTTCAGAGCAATTCAACCGCAACAATAAAAAATGCTGAAATTACTACCGACGCAAAGGGAGCAAACGCAGTATTTGCAACGGGTGAAAATGCCAAAATATATATAACAAATTCAAAAATCACCTCAACGGGCAGCAGCTCGGCAAGGGGACTTGATTCAACCTACGGCGGCTATATTGAAGCGGACAATGTAACTATTACAACGCAGGGCGGTTCGTGCGCCACCCTTGCTACCGACAGGGGCGAGGGAACCGTTATTGCAAAAAATTCAACCCTTGAAACGAACGGAAGCGGCTCTCCGATAATATATTCAACGGGAGATATAACTGTTGAAAACACAACGGGAACCGCAAACGGCTCGCAGAATATTGTAGTTGAAGGCAAAAACTCCGCCACGGTTAAAAGCTCAACACTTACCGCAAGCGGAAAGGGTAACAGAAACGGCGTTGACAATGCCGGCGTTATGCTCTACCAGTCTATGAGCGGCGACGCTTCCGAAGGAACGGGAACACTTACGGCGGTTGATTCAACGCTTGAAATACAGAGCGATTCCGAATATTACAAAACCGCTCCGATGTTTTTTGTTACCAATACAGACGCGGTAATAAACCTTAAAAACACAAAGCTTGCTTTCGGAAGCGGAATTCTTCTTAACGCAGCTTCAACAAGCGAGTGGGGCAAGGAGGGCTCAAACGGCGGAAATGTAACGCTTAACGCCGAAAACCAGACATTAAAAGGAAATATTACCGCTGACAGTATTTCAACCGTAAGTATTAACCTTACCTCGTCGGATTTCGAGGGCTCTGTTAACAGTGAAAACAGCGCAAAAGAGGTAACGCTGAAGCTTGATGGCGCTTCAAAAATTACCCTCACCGGCGACTGCTATGTAACCGCTTTTGAAAACGCGGATTCAACAAATTCAAATATTGACTTCAACGGATTTAAGCTTTATGTAAACGGAAAAGCGATTAACTGAAACAAAGGGACTGTTTTTGCAGTCCCTTTGTTATAAATTTTTTATAAAAATAAATAATTTCCATTTTACTTATAATAATATATGTGGTATAATACAATATGAATTAGTCTATATACCGAATTATTACAAGGATGATGGCTATGAAGAAGTTTTTATCGTTAATACTTGCATTAAGTCTTATGTTAAGTGTTCTTTCGTCAATGAGCGTTGTTTCTGCCGACGATTTAAGCGACCGCCGCGCTGCCGTTCAGCGCGAGCTTGACGAAATTGAAAGCAAGCTGGACGAGCTCGGTTCGCAGAGCAGGGAAACAGAGGAATACCTTGAAACCCTTGAACGTAAAATAAAGTACCTTACAGAGCAGTATGAGCTTGCAAAGTCTGAAGTTAAGACGCTTGAAAGCAAAGCCGTTGAGCTTGAAAACAGCATTTCAAGTAACGAAAAGGAACTTGAAAAAATCAAGGTTGACGTTGTTAAGCTTCAGGATGAAATTGACGTTTTAAGTGAAGAGTTTAACGAATCTTATGAGCTTTACTGTCAGAGAATAAGGGCAATGTATGTGAGCGGAAGTTTTGACAGCGTGCTTGTATTTCTTATTGAGGGCGGCGGTATTCAGGACTTTTTAACAAGGCTTGAAATGGTACGCGCCGTATCCAAGCGCGACGGCGAGCTTATGGAAAACGTACGCGCCCAGACAACGGAAATAGTTGAAATAAAGCAAAAGCTTGACGATAAAAACAAATCCCTCGGTGAAAAGCAGAAAAAGCTGAAAAAAGATAAGGAATATCTTAAGGTCCACAAGGCGGAACTGCTTGAAAAACAGGATTCAATGCTTGAACAGCAGGCGGTAATTGAGGACGAACAGCTAAAAGCTAATTCGCTGCTTAAGGAGCTTAACGAAAAAACCCAGGAATACGGCGAATACCGTGATATTACCCAGGAAGAGCTTGACGAAATTGACGCGGACATTGAGGAAGCGGCAAGAAAATACAGAGAACAGCACACCACAACTACGACTACAACAACCACAACAACCGAAAAGAACAGCGGCGGAAAAACATCAACCACAACCACCACAACTACTACGGCTGCACCTTCGGGCGATTATATCAGCCTTACCTATCCCTGCCCCACATATACAACCATAACCTGCGGCTTCGGGGATTATGAAGGCCACACGGGCTGCGACTTTTCAACAAGGGGCAACGAAAACCAGAGAATTGTTGCTTCCGAATCGGGAACGGTAATTCTTGTTCGCCTTCTTGAACGCAGCTACGGCCATTATCTTGTAATTATGCTTGATAAAACCACTCCTTCGGGCAAGCTCGTTTACACGCTTTATGCGCATAATAACGATATTATAGTTTCCGAAGGACAGCACGTTGAAAAAGGACAGCAGATTGCCCGCAGCGGCAACACGGGTAATTCAACGGGCCCGCATTGTCACTTTGAAGTCAGGGTAGGCGGCTCAAGCCAAAGCTGTGCCGTAAACCCGGCTTACTATTTACCGTAAATTCAAATCCATTAAAGGAGTTAATCATAATTGAAATTCGCAAATAAACTTCTTGCAATAATACTTTCCCTTACGCTGATGCTGAGTGTTTCCGGCATCGGCGTTTACGCCGATGAGCCCGAAACCGCCGAGCCTGAAACAACAACCGCGGCTCCGGAAACCGAGCCGACTACCGAAGAGGGTCCCGGCGAGCCTATGACGGTTGACGATAAGGGCGAGGAAGAAACAACAAAGGATAATAAAAAGGCAAAGAAAAAAGCTGAAAAAACCCTTAACCAGCAGAGGGGCGAGCTTGAAAAGAAGCTGAAGGACAGCGAAAAGAAGCTTAAGGCATTTTCTGCCGACGCCCAGGCGACCGAAGAATACATAAACGCCCTTGATGAGAGGATAGGTTATCTTAACGAGGAGCTTAACCTGCTTGATAAAGAGGTTGCAACCTCAAAGAAAAAGGTTGACGAGCTTAATAAGCAGATAGAACCGCTCGAAAAGGAATTAAAGGAGCTTCAGAAGTATTACGATAAGGCAAAGAAAAAATACGACAGGCTCCAGCAGAGTTTTAACAATACTTACGAGGCGTACTGCCTCCGTATGCGCGCGCTTTATGTCAGCGGCCATTCAAGCATTATCGGCGCGCTGCTTACAAGCAAGGATATTTCCCAGTTCTTCAGCCGTCTTGAAATGATTAAGGCTGTTGCAAAAAGCGATACCGCCCTGCTGAAAGAGGTTAACTCCAAAATGGATGAAATCGTTAACGAGCAGGACGGGCTCAATCAGCGCAAGGCAGAGCTTACCGGCGCGCAGAATAAGCTTACCGCAACCCGTGAACAGCTTAAAAAGGAACAGGACTCTATAGTTGCAAAGCAAAATGAAATCGCTGCCAAGAAGGTAAGCATTGCGGATGACAGAGCTCTTTCCGACAGACTCTTTGCGGAATACACCAAAAAGGTAATGCTTTATACCGAATTCAGAAATGAGGACGAGGCGGTAATCAAGAAGGTTGACGCTGAAATAGACGCGCTTTTAAGCGGGCTCAAGGACCCGTCAGAGGTTACAACCGCAAAGGACCCCGAGCATAACCCCGACGATGTAACAGGTGATTATGAGGGCGACGGCGAGCTGTTTTCAGGCTCAAACGCCGCGCTCAGCCTTTGCTATCCCGTACCGGGCCACA
>JAFYGD010000115.1 GCA_017543415.1 Eubacterium sp.
AACGCAAGACGCCGCATTTGAGTGATTTTGTTTAGAGGCACAGTTTTTAGAAAATTTTCACTACAAAGCGAATGTTAAAAATTGGATTTTCCCTTTGCAAGAACGTACACATTTTGGATGAGCGCAAAAGGGGGAAAACGAAAAGACCACCTATGTAACGATGGTGGGTGTTGATAAAGCAGAGCTTGACGTTGAAAACTTAACTGCAAACGCCATAAAATTTTTAAATGAATTTGATAATAACGAATTCCTTAAAGCGCTTGCGCGTTATCTTGTAACCCGTGAAAAATAATGCATAAATATTTGATTGTTGCATTTTTATACATTTAGTGTTATTATAAATTTTTGAAAAGAGTTGAGCAAATGTCATATTTAGACGGCGTAAATTCGCCCAAGGACATTAAAAAACTGAATATAGACGAGCTTGAGTCTCTTTGCTCCGAAATAAGAGAGCTGATGGTGCATACTGTTTCCGAAACAGGCGGCCACCTTGCTTCTAATCTCGGCGTGGTAGAATTAACCGTTGCTTTGCATAAGGTTTTCAATTCTCCGCAGGACCAGATTATTTTTGACGTAGGACATCAGTGCTATACCCATAAAATACTGACAGGCAGAAAAGACAGCTTTTCCACTCTCCGTCAGGAGGGAGGCATCGGCGGTTTTACCCGTCCTTCAGAGAGTCAGCACGATATATTTTCAAGCGGCCATTCCTCAACCTCAATTTCCTCTGCGCTCGGTCTTGCAAAAGCCAAGTCGCTTAAAGGTGAAAAGGGTAAGGTTATTGCCGTTATCGGCGACGGTGCTTTAACGGGCGGACTTGCTTACGAAGCGCTTAATAATTCGGGTAATGAAAGCAGCAATCTTATTGTTATTCTTAACGATAACAATATGTCAATCAGCCCTAACGTCGGTTCGGTAGCAAAGCAGCTTACAACAATACGTACTTCGCCGAAGTACAATACCTTTAAAAACGGAATTACCCGTATGCTTGCCAAAATTCCCAAGGTCGGTTCGCAGATAATCCGTTCCATTACGTCGGTTAATCAGAAAATCAGAAAGCGTGTTTATAAAAATACGTTTTTTGAGGATTTGGGCTTCAGGTATTACGGTCCTATTGACGGCCATGACCTTGACGCGCTTATTGACGCGCTGAAGGTTGCAAAGGCGCATAACCATTCCGTTTTGCTTCATATCAATACGCAAAAGGGCAGGGGCTACGATTTTGCAGAACGCAATCCTTCAAAGTTCCACGGTATAGGCAAGTTCAATATCAATACAGGTGAACCGATTCCTTCGGGTGACACTTTTTCCTCCGTTTTCGGCGCTTCGCTTTTACATCTTGCCGAAAACGATACCCGTATTTGCGCCGTTACCGCAGCGATGGCAGACGGAACCGGACTCGGTAAATTTGCCGAGGAATTTCCTCGCCGCTTCTTTGACGTAGGAATTGCCGAACAGCATGCCGTTACTTTCTCTGCAGGGCTTGCACGCAACGGTATGATACCCGTGTTTGCAGTTTATTCAACCTTCCTTCAGCGTTCATATGACCAGCTTGTTCATGACGTTGCAATGCAGGGCTTAAAGGTTATATTCTGTATTGACCGCGCAGGCTTTGTAGGTTCAGACGGTGAAAGCCATCAGGGACTCTTTGATACTGCTTATCTTATGAGCATCCCCGGTCTGACAGTATATTCACCCTCTTGCTTTGAAGAGCTTTCTTCAATGCTGTATCAGGCTGTGTATAAGGAAAAACAGGCTGTTGCTATCCGTTATCCCCGCGGAAGCGAATGTAAAATGCCTGCTGATTATAAGTATGAAAAAGAGGATTATAAGGTTTTCGGCGAAGAAAATGCAGAAACCTGTATAGTTACCTATGGCAGAGAGTTTGAAAACTGTTATAATGCAGTTTCAACTCTTGAAGGCTGTAAGCTGATTAAGCTTAATAAGATTAAACCGTTAAATCCCGAAATCTGTACCAATTTGGAAAATGTTAAAAACGTTATTTTCTTTGAAGAAGGAATTAAAACAGGCGGTGCGGGCGAATGCTTTGCAGCCATGCTTGAAGAAAACGGCGTTAACGCTAAGTTTAAGCACGTCTGCGTAAAGGATGAATTTGTAAAACAGGCCTCCGTAAGCGCGCAGATTGAAAAATACGGGCTTGATAAAGACTCTGTAATCAAAGAGGTTAATAATATAAATGGCTAAAAAAATACGTCTTGACGTTGCCGTGTTTGAAAACGGATTTGCCCCTTCGCGTGAAAAGGCAAAAGCAATTATAATGGCAGGTCAGGTATATGTAAATAATCAGAAAGCCAATAAAGCAGGAATGGAAATATCGCCTGAAGATAAGCTTGAGGTCCGCGGAAATACGCTTAAATATGTTTCGCGCGGCGGACTTAAGCTTGAAAAGGCAATGAAAGAATTTCCAATTACTCTCAGCGGTAAAATATGTATGGACGTTGGCGCCTCAACGGGCGGCTTTACCGATTGTATGCTCCAGAACGGAGCTGTAAAGGTTTACAGCATTGACGTAGGCTACGGCCAGCTTGCGTGGAAGCTCAGATGCGATGAACGCGTTGTAAATCTTGAAAGAACCAATTTCCGGTACTGTACCCGCGAACAGGTGCCTGATGAGGTTGATTTTGCTTCTGTTGACGTTTCGTTCATTTCGCTTAAACATATCCTTCCCGTTCTTAACTCCTTGCTTAAAGCCGGAGGAGAGGCGGTTTGCCTAATTAAACCGCAGTTTGAAGCGGGTAAGGAAAAGGTTGGTAAAAAGGGCGTTGTTCGTGATTTAAACGTTCACCTTGAGGTTGTTGAAAACGTTATTGCTCTTTCTCTTGATAACGGCTTTGACGTTCTCGGTTTACAGTTTTCACCAATAAAAGGCCCTGAAGGAAATATCGAATATCTGATTTATCTAAAAAAGTCGGACGAGCCATCGCTAAGCGCTTCTGTTGATGCAAAGGCGCTTGTTGAAAGCTCGCATACGGAGCTTGATTAATATGAAATTTTCCCTTGTTCCAAATCTGAATAACAAAGGCGTTAAAGAGCTTTGCGATGAGATTTATGAAAAACTTATCTCACTCGGTGCAGAGGTAGAAATTAACGGCAGCTTTGAAAGCAGCGACGTTGTTATTGCCGTAGGCGGCGACGGTACAACTCTTAACGTTGCAAAACGCGCGTCACTTTGCGGTAAGCCAACTCTCGGCGTAAATGCGGGAAGGCTTGGCTTTATGAGCGGCCTTGAACGCAATGAGCTTAACCTGCTTTCTAATCTTATCAGCGGAAACTATACAGTTGAAGAGCGTATGATGCTTAAAGCAGACGTAACTGAAAACGGTCAGGTAATCTCTTCGCACATCTGCCTTAATGACGCTGTTATTTCGCGCGGTGACCTTGCAAGGCTTATTGACATCAGTCTTTCCTGTGAGGGAAGGGACGTAACAAACGCGCGTGCCGACGGTATGATTGTTTCAACTCCAACTGGCTCAACAGCTTATTCAATGGCTGCGGGCGGACCCGTTGTAAGTCCGGATAATTCGTGCTTTATTGTAACGCCAATCTGCCCTCATTCGCTTGTAAACAGAAGTATTGTTTTTTCGGCGGATAAGGAGCTTGAATTATCCGTTACAAACGATGTTAATAACAACGCATTTTTATCTATAGACGGTGCGGATTCAATTCCGCTGAACCCTGAAACGAAAATTATCATTTCAAAAAGCGGGTATTCAACAAAGCTTATTAAGCTCAAGCCCGATAACTTTTATGAAATTCTGAATAAAAAAATACTTGAAAGGCGTAACTGAAAATGAAAAAAAGAAGACAGGCAAAAATTTTAGAGCTTATTGCAAATAATGAAATTGAAACCCAGGAAGAGCTTCAGGATTATCTTCTTAAGTTCGGCTTTGAGGTTACTCAGGCAACTATTTCAAGGGATATTAAGGAGCTCAGGCTTGTAAAGGATTTATCAAGCAAGGGCAGATATATTTATTCAACGGGCAAAAAGCGTAAGAACAACGTTGCATATCGCGCCGGCGGTATTTTTAATGAAAGCATAATCAGCATTGATTATGCGCTTAACACAATTGTTATCAAGTGCTTTGCAGGTATGGCAAACGCTGCCTGCGCCGCTATTGACAGCATGGATAATGAGGATATTCTCGGCACTATTGCGGGCGATGATACAATCTTTATGCTCTGCAGAAGCGAAGGCGACGCAGCGGCAATTTCAGCAAGTCTGAGGGAAATGTTAAATGCTTAGTCATCTGAGTATTGAAAATATAGCCGTAATTGAAAAAGCCGATATAGACTTTACCGAAGGACTTAATGTACTTACGGGTGAAACCGGCGCGGGTAAATCAATAGTTGTTGACAGTATTAATGCTGTTCTCGGTGAGCGTACTTCAAAGGAGCTTGTACGCCACGGCGCTGAAAACGCGTTTGTATCTGCAGAGTTTGACGGCCTTTGTAACGATGTTGTTGAAAAGCTGAAGGAACTCGAGCTTGACGACGGCGGAGATACGCTTGTAATAACAAGAAAAATCAGCGCGCAGGGCAAATCAACCTGCAGAGTAAACGGCTATCCCTGTACTGCGGGAATGTTAAAAACTCTCAGCTCTTATCTTGTAAATATTCACGGTCAGCATGACAGCCAGGCTCTTTTAAATCCTGATTTGCACTATCATTTTATTGACCTGCTTTGTGAAAGCAGTAAGCCGCTTGACGATTATAAACAGTCGTTTAAAAAGCTTGTTGCGGTAAGAAAACGTCTTAAAGAATTAACCGTTGACGCTGACGAAAAAGACAGACAGCTTGAGCTTCTCAGCTATGAAATCAAGGAGTTAAGCGAGGCTGATATCAAAATCGGCGAAAGGGAAGAGCTTAAAGCAAGGCGGAATATGATTATCAATTCACAGTCGATAATCAATTCGCTTAATTCAGTAATTTCCGCGTTAAACGGCGATGATGAAACCTCGGGAATTGAAACTCTTTGCGCTTCTGCTTATAAGGAAATGGAAAGCGTTGCTTCCGTTGACGGCGAGCTGAAAGCGGTTTACGAAAAGCTTGCAGAGCTTGCCGATGTAAGCGAGGCTGTTAAGGATTTGGCGGTTTCCAAGCTGAATTCTATTGATTACAGCGAGCAGGAGCTTGAGCTTATTGAAGCCCGTCTTGACCTTCTTTACCGTTTTTCAAATAAGTACGGTGAAACCGAAGAAGAAATGCTTTCTTACCTTGAAAGCGCTGAAAAACGCAGGGATTCAATAGTTAATTCAGATGAGGAGCTTGTAAAGCTCAACGCCGAATATGATTCTGCTTTTGAGGAAACCGTTAAAAATGCTAAAGTCCTTTCGGAATACAGAAGAAAAACTGCTGATTTGTTTGAAAAGGATGTTAAAGCTCAGCTTGAATTCCTTGATATGCCTAAAATTCAGTTTGTTGTTGATTTTGACAAGGGCAACCTTTCCTCAACAGGCTTTGATAAAATTGAATTTCTGATTTCCACCAATCCGGGTGAACCGCCGAAACCGCTTGCAAAAATTGCCTCCGGCGGCGAGCTTGCAAGGATAATGCTTGCAATCAAAAATATTCTTGCCGTTAAAGACAGCGTACAGACCTTAATTTTTGACGAAATAGATACCGGAGTTTCGGGAAGAGCAAGCCGTAAAATCGGTTTAAGGCTTAAAAGTGTTTCAAAGCATACCCAGGTTATCTGCGTAACTCATTCAGCGCAGATTGCCGCGTGTGCTGACGAGCACCTGCTTATTTTAAAGCAGTTTGAGGGCAACAGAACCTATACCTCTGTTAAATCCCTGAACTTCGATGAAAGAAAGCATGAGCTTGCAAGAATTATGGGCGGTATTGAAATTACGGATACGCTTTTAAAGTCCGCAGAGGAGCTTTTAAACGAGGAATAAAATATACTTGCAATTACATTTTGCTGCAGTTATAATGTATTAAAATACGGAGGAGA
>JAFYGD010000116.1 GCA_017543415.1 Eubacterium sp.
CTCGGGATTTATGCCGATAGCCTTAACCTCGTGCGCGCCCGTAACGGTAACCTCTACCATTCCGCCGCCTGAGGATACAACGTATTCCTTGTCCTTAAGCTCCTCCTGCTTTGCTTCAATCTGCTCCTGCATTTTCTGTGCCTGCTTAATCATAGCCTGCATATTCTGCGGGCCGCCGCCCATTCCCTTGGGAAGTCTTGCTTTCATAGTTTTCTCCTTTATTTTAAATCAACGTCAACTTTAGTCTGCGCTTTCATAATCAAATCGTCAAGCGGGTCCCGCGTGGGAGGCGCATCGCTGTTTTCGGGCTTTGAAACGCCGAGACGGTATTTTTCACCCGTTATGTTATAAAGCGCAAGCTTTATGGTTTTTGCATAGTTGTTTTTCTTTATAAATTCGCCTATTGAAGCGTTCGGGCTGTCAATAAGGAACATATCGCCTTTTACAAAGCCGCGTGAACCGACGAGTATGCTGTAAAGCGTAATTTCATTTTTACGCAGCTCATCCATTAACTCGCCCCACCTTGAAAACTCAGCGGGCGTGTTGCCTGCGGTTTTTTCGGGTTCGAGCTGCGGCTCGGGCTCCGTAACGGGAGGCTCTTCAGGCTCCGGCGGAGCTGTTTCAGCCACAGGAGGCAGCTCCTCGGCAGGAGCTTCAAAGGCAGGCTCCTCATTTTCAACCGTTTCGGGTACCGGCCCCGGTTCGGGCTGCGGCTCGGGTTCGGGTTCATTTACAACGGGCTGTGGTTGCGCCTTTATTTCAGCCGTAACGCCCGTTTTTACAGCGCGTTCAAGAACCGATATTCTGCTGAGCAGAGCCGGAATATCCTCGCTGAGCTTCGGAGAGCAGAGCTTTACAAACGCCATTTCCATTTCTATCCTTGCGTTTGCGCCGCCCTTAACGGTTACAAGCGTATTCTGAAATACGTCAAGCGCAAAGAGTATGCCTTCAAGCGTGAAAGCTGACGCCGCTTTAGTAACAGCATTGTACTCATCATCGGTACAGATAATCATTTCACGGCTGTTTTTAACTGTTTTTACAACAAGATAATTTCTGAAATGGCTGAGCATTTCAGAGCAGAGACGCTCCATATCATAGCTGTTGCGGTACAAATCCGCAATAATTGAAACCGCTTTGCTGCTGTCCTTTTCGCTTATGCATTTTGCAAGGCTGAAAAGCGCTTCACGTCCTGCAAGGCCTGCAACCTCGCTTACAAGCTCTGTTGTGATTTCCCTGCTCCTGCCCGCGCATTGGTCAAGAATTGAAAGACCGTCACGCAGGGCGCCGTCTGCAATACGGGCAATAAGAATTGCCGCGTCGTGCTCAAGGGTAAGCCCTTCCTTTTCTGCAACCTCGTTAAGCCTTACCGCCATTGTTTCGGGCTGAATACGTTTAAAATCAAAGCGCTGACAGCGGGAAAGAATTGTTGCGGGAAGCTTATGCACTTCGGTAGTTGCAAGAATAAAAATAACGTGGGCGGGTGGTTCCTCAAGCGTTTTAAGAAGCGCGTTGAAGGCGCCCGTTGTAAGCATGTGCACCTCGTCAATAATATATACGCGGTATTTTCCTCGTGTAGGAGTATAGTTTACCTCTTCACGGAGGTCGCGCACATCGTCAACCTTATTGTTGGAAGCGGCGTCAATTTCAACTACGTCGTAAATTGAGCCGTTATCAAGTCCTTTGCAAACCTCACACTCGTTACAGGGTTCGCCCGTTGTGTTGTTTTCACAGTTCACTGCCTTTGCAAGAATTTTTGCGCAGGTGGTTTTACCTGTTCCGCGTGAGCCTGTAAAAAGATAGGCATGGGATATTCTTCCGTTTTTAATCTCATTGCGGAGCGTTGAGGTAACGTGGTCCTGACCGTAGACGTCGCTGAACACCTTCGGCCTGTATTTACGGTATAGCACCTGATACATATTATCGCTCCTTTCTTACAAAAAACGCCATTGCGCCCTTTATGTAACGTACAGACTTGTCTGAGGCACACAGAATAATCCACTTATTGCTGCTCGGTTCCCCGCCTGACAAGGTTCGTAGCATCCCGTCGCACAGGGCCCATACGCTACATAAAAGGCGCAATAGCACTTAATTCGCAAATATTATACTATATAATTAATATAAAATCAATAGTTATTTACTCTTTTATTAAAACCTTTTCTACTGCGCCGTAGTAAATATAATGGAAATCATTTGAAGGATAATTGCTTTCCATTACTTCCTTATCAATAAACTGCTCCGGCTCAAATTTGCCAACGGCAACCTTTTTACAAACGATAACAAGCTTTGCTTCGTCAAAGAAGGGCGCCTTTTCGCTGAAATCGGGGGTAAGGTTACACTCCTTAACCTTATCAACGTCCCTGCCGCTTTTTGAGCCGCACACGCCGTGGATTGACTTAAGCTCTTCAGGATAAACGGAAAGGGTAAAATAATCTTCCCTGTCAAGAAATTCCTTTGTATAACGCTGCGGGCGAATATAGGCAGTTACCATATCAAGCCCCCAGAGCTCGCCGAGCGCACCCCACGAAACGGTCATTGTATTAAGGCTTTCCTTATTACCTGCGGTAACGAGCGCCCACTGATTTTTAA
>JAFYGD010000117.1 GCA_017543415.1 Eubacterium sp.
AGTACGTACAGCAGCTTCCATAACGCCGCCTGTTGCGCCGAAGATAACGGCAGCACCGGTGTCGTCGCCAAGAGGATTATCAAATTCCTCGTCCGGAAGGCTTGCAAAGTTGATTCCGAGTCTGTCCATCATTCTTGCAGCTTCACGGGTTGTAAGAGCTACGTCAACGTCAGGATATCCGGAAGCGTTCTGGTCATCACGTGTAACCTCAAATTTCTTTGCGGTACAAGGCATAACGGAAACGCTGAAAATATTCTTCGGGTCAATACCCATTTTTTCTGCATAATATGTTTTAATAACAGCACCTGTCATCTGCTGAGGTGACTTACAGCTTGAAAGGTGGGGAAGAAGGTCAGGATAGTAGAATTCGCAGAACTTAACCCAACCCGGTGAAC
Source organism: Eubacterium sp. (assembly GCA_017543415.1). Taxonomy (GTDB): domain Bacteria; phylum Bacillota; class Clostridia; order Oscillospirales; family Acutalibacteraceae; genus Eubacterium_R. Next base: position 396 of record JAFYGD010000117.1, read on the forward strand.
AGGAGGTAATCATCGGAAGAGTACCGCCGTTCTTAATTCTTTCAACAAGCTCGTTAGCCTCTTCAACAATTGTAAGGTCAGCGCCGAAGTCCGTATCAAATACCTTGTCAAAGCCAAGTCTTCTGAGACCTGCAACCATCTTGCCCTCGCAGTTGGTACCGATAGGTAAGCCGAAGCATTCGCCGATAGTAGCACGAACGGAAGGCGCAGTCTGAACAACAACGTATTTTTCAGGGTCGTTAAGAGCTGCCCAAACCTTATCTGTATCGTCCTTTTCAACAAGTGCGCCTGTAGGACAAACTACGGTGCACTGACCGCAGGAAATACAGGGCGTGTTGTTAAGTGAAACAGCAAAGGGCTGGCCGATTGAGGTGTCAAAGCCTCTGTCGTTAGGTCCGATAACGCTTACGAACTGCTCTTTACAAGCAGCAACGCAGCGTCTGCAAAGAATGCATTTGTTGTTATCTCTTACAAGATGTGCTGTGCTGAAATCCTTTTCGTAATGCGGCTTAACGCCTTCAAAGCTTGTCTGGTCAACGCCGTAGTCGCGGCAGAGCTTCTGAAGCTCGCAGTTTGTTGACCTCTGGCAGGAAAGGCAGCTCTTGTCGTGTACGGAAAGAATCAGCTCAAGAGTTGTTCTTCTTGATTTCTGAATTGTTTCGCTGTTGGTTCTTACCTCCATGCCCTCTGAAACAGGGTAAACGCATGAGGTAACCTGTCTGAAACCTCTGCCTTCGTTTGCTTCAACAACGCAAATACGGCAGGCACCGATTTCATTTTTTTCTTTCATAAAGCAAAGCGTTGGAATTTCAATTCCCGTTTTTCTGGCTGCGTCAAGAATAGTTGAGCCCTTCGGAACTGAAACAGCAATGCCGTTAATCTTTAAATTAACCATATTTTCCATAATTCCCGACTCCTTTCTTATTTACAGCTGATAGCTTTGAATTTACAGTTGTTTATACAAGCTGAACACTTGATACACTTGCTCGGGTCAATTTCGTAAGAAGGCATCTTGTGACCGGGAGCTGTGTAATCGGTCTTATGAATAGTCTCAGCAGGGCAGTTGCGTGCGCACATACCGCAGCCGATACATTTTTCCTTGTCAATAACAAAGGTAAGAAGGTCCTTACAAACGCCTGCAGGGCATTTCTTATCCTTAACGTGAGCTTCATACTCGTGACGGAAGAATTTAAGCGTAGCAAGTACGGGGTTAGGAGCAGTCTGTCCAAGACCGCAGGCGGAGTTAGCCTTTATGTAGTAGCAAAGCTGCTCAAGCCTGTCAAGGTCTTCCATAGTGCCCTTACCGCTTGTAATCTTTTCAAGAATTTCGTAAAGTCTCTTTGTACCAACGCGGCATGGTGTACATTTACCGCAGCTCTCATCAACAGTAAAGTCAAGGAAGAATTTAGCAATATCAACCATACAGGTGTCCTCGTCCATAACGATAAGTCCGCCGGAACCCATCATACAGCCGATTGCCGTAAGGTTATCATAGTCAATTTCAGTGTCAATAAGTGAAGCGGGGATACAACCGCCTGAAGGTCCTCCTGTCTGTGCAGCCTTAAATGCCTTGCCGTTAGGAATACCGCCGCCGATGTTATAAATGATTTCACGAAGGGTTGTTCCCATCGGAACCTCAACAAGACCGGTGTGCTTGATTTTACCGCCAAGTGCAAATACCTTAGTACCCTTTGATTTTTCGGTTCCCATTGAAGCAAACCAGTCAGCGCCCTTAAGAATAATCTGAGGAACGTTTGCAAAGGTTTCAACGTTATTTTCAACTGTCGGCTTTCCGAAAAGACCTTTAACAGCAGGGAATGGGGGACGTGGCTTGGGTTCGCCGCGGTTACCCTCAATTGAATGCATAAGCGCAGTTTCCTCACCGCATACAAATGCGCCTGCACCAAGACGGATGTGAAGGTCAAAGTCAAATCCGGAATCAAAGATGTTTTTACCTAAAAGACCGTATTCTCTTGCCTGATTGATAGCAAGCTGAAGTCTTGCAACAGCGATGGGATATTCCGCACGTACGTAAACGTAGCCCTGAGTTGCGCCGATAGCGTAACCGCAGATAGCCATAGCTTCAATAATACAGTGTGGGTCGCCCTCTAAAACGGAACGGTCCATAAATGCGCCCGGGTCACCCTCGTCGGCATTACAAACAACGTACTTCTGGTCAGCCTTGTTAGGAGCGCAAAGCGACCATTTAAAGCCGGTGGGGAAGCCGCCGCCTCCGCGTCCGCGAAGACCTGAAGCCTTAACCTCTTCGATAACCTGTTCAGGGGTCATTTCGGTCAATACCTTGCCAAGTGCAGCGTAGCCGTCCATTGCAATGTATTCATCAATGTTTTCAGGGTCAATTACACCGCAGTTTCTGAGAGCAACACGGTGCTGTGATTTATAGAAATCTGTGTCATTAAGGGAAACGTTAAGGTTTTCAAGGTCCTCAACGGGTGCGCTGGTTTCATTGTAAACAAGGCGCTCAACAACACGTCCCTTTAAAAGATGCTCTTCAACTATTTCCGGAACGTCCTCAGGCTTAACCATTGAATAAAATGTACCGTCAGGGTAAACAATTACAACGGGACCGAGGGCGCAAAGGCCGAAACAGCCGGTCTGTACAAGCTTGATTTCATCGGTAAGACCCTGCTTTTCAAGATTTTCAACAAAAGCAGCCTGAATTTTTTTACTTCCCGATGAGGTACAGCCTGTACCGCCACAGATAAGTACTTGTGAACGAATCATAACTTAACCTCCAAAATTATAACTTGGCTCTGTCAACAGTATATTCTGCAATAACTTTGCCGCCTTTAATATGCTTTTCAACAACCTCTTTGGCTTTTTCGGCAGTCATCTTTACATAAGTAACCTTTTCTTTGCCTGCCTCATAAACCTCAACAACGGGTTCAAACTGGCAAATGCCGATACAGCCTGTCTGTGAAACGGTAACGTTTGAAGAAAGACCTTCCTTGTTTACCTCTTCAACAAACGCGTTGAGTACCGGGCGCGCGCCTGCGGCAATACCGCAGGTTGCCATACCTACAACGATACGAACATCGTTTGAACCTTCGCGAAGGACAACCTTGTCCCTCATTTTGTCTCTGATTGCCTGAAGTTCAGCGAGTGATTTCATAGCTTTCATCCTTCCTTTATTCCTAATGTTTTTAACAAATTTATATACAACAGCTTTTACTGTTCGTATTGCTCTTTAATATATTCCTCAATCCACTTGATTACCTCGTAGGTGTCAAGCGGCACACCGTCAAGAACAACCCTAAGCTCTCTCGTATCAAGCGTTACCTCTTTACCGTCACACTTATGGCTGAAATAAAAATCGGTGTCGGGATGTCCCTGAATAAGAGTGAGTATTGAAGCGGTAACGTCGCCAAGCGGTGTAAAATCGATATGCTCCTTATTGAATACCGCAGTAACAACTGTGCCGTGGTTTTCGCCCGTATCCGATTTTACGGTAAGGCTTCCGCCCGTCTGTTCTGCAGCAAGCTTTAAAAGCGGTACTCCGAGCCCTACCTTACGCGTTGTTCTTGTTGTATAAAACGGGTCGGTAACGGCTTTAACCGTTTCCACGTCCATTCCGCAGCCGTCGTCCTTAATTGTAAGGGTAAGGCTTTCGCCCTCCTCGTCAATAAATATTTCGGTCAGCGCTGCGCCCGCTTTAACGGAGTTTTCCGCAACGTCAAGAATGTTCAGCGATAGTTCCTTCATCTTTTCAACTCTTCAAACAGCCCGTGCCTGACGTCTTCGCTGTCAAGCTCAAAGCAGTTTTCTTTATCTCTTATATCTGTAAGGCAGTGAGCGTCACTGCTTACAATAATATGTTTATTATATAAATTATACTTACTTACATATTCTTCAATGTTTTCACGCCTGTTGATTTCAACTGCGGTAAAGCAGGGCGTTTCGGGCAGGGTTCCGAGCACGGAGATTATTCCGTTTGACTGCCTGTCAATATGAGCGGGGTAGCATATTCCGCCAAAGCGCTCAACGAGTGCGGGAGCCTCCTCAACCGAAATATCGGTTGCAACGGAAAGAAAATACTTTTCCTCGGAAATAACGTTGTCCTCGCTGTCAACAATCAGCTGATTGCCGAAAATATCCGTCCTGTTTTCAATCAGAGTTCTGTGCTTCTGAATTTCAGCGTCAAACTCCATAGCAGCTTCAAGCTCTTCAAAAAGGCAGATAACGTGTATGTCCTCAGAGGTGGTGAGCTCCATACCCGCAACGGGAATTATTCCGTATCTTTCAGCCGCTTCAAAGAACGCTGGGCAGTTTTTGCAGGAATTGTGGTCCGTAAGGGCAACTATATCAAGCCCGCATACTTTTGCCATACCCGCAAGGCTGTTTGGCGTGTTATCGTCGTCAGCGCAGGGGGATAAGCAGGAGTGAATATGTAAATCGTAGTAGTATTTTTTCATAATACCTAAACTTTGCCGTAAAGCTTTTCAGCCGTTTCAAAAGCAGGCAGGGGAGAAGCAAGAACGTTTATGTCCTTCTGCTCGGCAGCCGTTTTGATTTCATCGTCAAGCGTTACGCCTTCGGCAAGAATAACGCAGGCTGTATCAGCAATCGAGGCAACTGCAATAACGTTAATGTTGTTCATTATGGTTATCCATGCGTTGTCCGCCTGAGCGCGGCCCATAACCCAGCTTAAAAGGTCGCCGATATATGCGCCGTGAATTTCCCTTTCGCCGTCCGGAAGGCAAATTGCGTCAAAGCCGCAGGCTGAAATAAGTTCATTAACTGTCATTACTTTTCCTTCTTACTTTTGTTTATCGGGCAGTCCTCGGGGCTGACGCCTTTTCTTACAACGTCCTCTGCAAACGCTCTGCAGGTCGGCGCGCCGCAGGCTCCGCAGTCTATACCGGGAAGCAGCTCGCGCAGCTTCTGAATGTCCGACAGCATACGCATGCTTTCAACAATATTGTCCGAAAGTCTTGTAATCGGCTTGTAAACCGGAAGCTCGTTGAATAAGTAACCCTCGGGGATGTAGTCCTTTTCTCCGTCCTCAATAAAGTTCTGCGAAACGGGGAGGGTGTGCCTTAAGGTCTGAAGCCTTGCTTTTGCAATAAACGGGTTCTGCATTGCCATTACTCCGCCGACGCAGCCGCCGGGGCAGGCGTTCAGTTCAATTAACTCAAGCGGGGAATGTTGCCGTTTTCAACCTGTTCAAGAACGTGAATAACGTTTTCAATTCCGTCTGCGGCAAGGTAGTTTTCGTTAAAGATTGCTGTTGCTTCTCCACCGGAGCTTGCCCAGCCGATTCCGATTATACCGGATTCGCAAAGCGTTTTAATATCGCTGTCCTGCGACATTTCGTTGATAAGCAGGAAATAAATATCTTTAATTGAAACAACCTCGTCAACCTGACTTTTATAATCGGCAAAGCCGTTTTTAACATAGCTGACTTTAGCAGGGCAGGGGGAAATGAAGCAAACGCCTATTTCCTCTCTATTTAGCTCGGGATGCTCTTTTAAAGCGCGGTCCTTTGCAAGCCTTGCCGCTATTTCCATCGGCGGCAGCATATGCAGTATGTTTTCGTTAAGAAGCGGAAAACGCAGCTCAATAAGTCTTACAACAACGGGGCAGGCGGAGCTTATAAGCGGCTTTTTGATACCTTCTGTTTTAAGGTACATTCTTGTGTAAGCCGAAACAAGCTCGGCAGCCTTTGAAACCTCGTAAATATCGTCAAAGCCGATTTTAAGCAGCCCGTCAAGCACGTAATCTATATCGTCAAGGTTATCGAACTGACCGTAAAGGGTAGGCGCGGGAAGCGCAATTTTGTACTTAAAGCGCTTCATATTTTCAAGCTTACCGCTTACCGCCTTCTTTGCCTGTGCGGACAGATGCGTATGCATTCGCCGCAGTCAATACAGCGGGAATCGTTAATTACGGCGTGTCCCTCTTTAATCCTTATAGCCTCAGTAGGGCAGTGCTTAAGGCAGGAGGTACAGCCTGTACACTTCGCTCTGTCAAGCAGAACGGAATGTTCGTATTTATCCATAGTATCACTACTTTATGTTTACTTTCATTGTAACAGTTGTGCCTACTCCGACCTCTGTTTCGATTTTCATATCGTCGGTGTAGCTTTTCATATTAGGCAAGCCCATGCCTGCGCCGAATCCGAGCGAGCGCACGTTATCGGTTGCGGTGGAAAAGCCCTCCTGCATAGCCTGCTCAATATTTTTAATGCCGGGGCCGTGGTCTGCAAGAATAATGGTAATGCAGTCCTCGCTGATAATTACATCGGCTTTGCCGCCGTTAGCGTGAATTACCATGTTTATTTCACCCTCGTACATAGCGATTGAAACCCGCCTTATAACTTCAGGGGAAATACCCAGCGCACGCAGATTTTTTTTGATTTGTACCGAAGCCTGTCCGGCAGAGGTAAAGTCCTCACCGTCTATGTCAAAGTGGAAAACAAGCTCGTCGCTCACGCTTTTGTTACCTCGCCTATAAGGCCGTTGGAATATAAGATACCGCAAGCCTCATAAAGCCTTTTTTCGGTTTCAAGAATAACGATGCCGTTATCCTCTGCAAGTTTGAGCATATCCTCGCTCGGGGACTTTGACCTGACAAAAACAATACAAACCATATCCATCATTACCGCCGTGCGTACAACCTGAGGATTAACAAGACCTGTAAGTAATACAGCCTGGTCCTTAACATAGGCAAGTACGTCGCTCATAAGGTCGCAGCCGCATGCGGAATAAACGGAATTATTAAGATTATCGTTGCAACAGAGCACCTCTGCGTCAAGTAGCTCTTTAATTTCCTTTATAGTCATAAAGCAAACCTCAAATGATTATGCGTTGTATTTTCTTAAAATGTCGCCAAGGTCGTGCGCGTTGAGCTTACCGTAAACCTCATCGTTAACGGTGAGAACGGGGCCTAAACCGCATGCGCCTATGCAGCGGCACGCTTCAATTGAGAATTTACCGTCTGCTGTGCATTCGTCAACGCCGATACCGAGCATTTCCTGAAGTCCCTCGATAAGAGTCTGAGCGCCTTTAACGTAGCACGCGGTACCCATACAAACGGAAATGTTGTACTTACCCTTGGGTGAAAGGGCAAAC
>JAFYGD010000118.1 GCA_017543415.1 Eubacterium sp.
CGATTTGGTAGGTTCTTACTCTTACATAGTAAGTCTTTTTGGATTTGAGCTTTTTAATTGTTTTTGCAAGAGTTGTGTTTTTCTTAATTCTTACGGTTTTAGCCTTCTTGAAACTCTTTTTCAGTCCGTACTGAATTTCGTAGCCCGTTGTTTCCGTAGCCTGCTTCTTCCAGCGTACAGTCATCTTCTTTTTACCCGGTGAAACAGTGCCGAGCGCAGTTCCTCCGGGGTTAATCTTAAAGGTTTTTGTAACGCTTCCGCTCCATCTTCCGAAGCCCGTGATTGTAACCTTTGCCTTGCCTACCTTAAGGTTGTTTGAATAAGTAACCTTATATGTCGGCGCGTCGTTAAAGCATGAAACGGTGAATTTCTGAGTGATGTTTTTACCCGTATAAACCTTGTTTTTAATTCCGCTGAACTGAGCCGTTCCCTCAGCGATAACGCCGAGCCAGTATTCGTGGCTTATCCCGTAAACGTCCTCTGTAAGAATAGTAAAATACGGATAAGTTTTTCCGTTGTAGCTTTCAACAGGTACGGTAATGCAGTTGTCTGAATCAAGCTTATACTGCTCTCCTACCGTTTTAACGCCGCTTACATAGCCGTAGTTTGAATTATCGGCATAAATCTCGCGTACGGAATCAAGCGTGTTAATCTTGAGCACCATGCTCTGATTTGAGCTGTTTTTAACAGTCTTTACATAGCTTGCGGAAAGGAAGTCTGTGTCTTTCGCCAATATGCCTATGTTGATTGAGGTATGAGTTCCCTTGCTGTTGTTTTCCTTAATCTGAATTCTGTAGGTTCCCGCGTTAAGCTGTTCAAGTCTGTTGTAGCTTTCAGCGGCCTTATCGTAAGAAAAGTGAGAGAAAATTTCGTCAACGGGGTTTGTTGAAACAACAGTGATTTCCTGTGATACATAATCGCTCATATCGTCTTTGTATGAATAAATATTGAAAAATGCGTAGCACTCCTTCTGAAGTGTGAACGTAAAGGTTTTCGCTTCGCCGTATGCGCCGCTTGTAAACGAAGCGCCGCTGTGACCCTTGTTTATTCTGTCAAAAAGGTCCTTTTCGCTTTTTATGTTCACCGTTTTTACATTGGTGTCAGCCGCAAAAGTGAACGGCGCAGCCGATAAAACCGAGAACATCATTAACACTGCAATTAGAATTGAAACTGATTTTTTAAACATAATAAATTACCTCCGTAATATCATTATATCACAGAGGCAATTAATAGTCAATTTTAATATTATACTTCTATTATTTTAATATTTCATTTACGTCATCAATTAGATTCAGACCTTTTGAAAGAATTTCGTCTTTCATTTCTTTCAGCTTTTCGGTTTCGCCGTAAACCCACGGCTGGTGAGCGTCAAGCCCGATAACCGTGCGGTTTTGGTGCTTTGCCGCAAGCTCCCAGAAGGCGGGGTTGGGGTAGTGGCGGTTTTCCTTGTAGCCGAGGAAATTGTATTCAATGGGTATATCAATTTCCTTAAGCTCCTTCAGAAAGTAATCCATTTTTTCGGCGTAAATCTTGCCGCTGCCCGTAAAGCGATAAATATCCGGGTGAGCGATGTACGTTATCTCGCCGCTTCTTGCTGCGGCGAGTACCTGCTTAATAAACATATCGAGGTATTTTACCTTGCCCGTTTTGTGTCCCGCATACTGCGCCCATTTTTCAATCTCGTTACCTATGAAATGCTGACCTAAAATAAGATAATCGTAGTTAAAGGACTTGAGATATTCAAGCTCCTTTTCGATTAAATCGGGATACCATTCAACCTCGAAGCCGAGCTTTATATCAATTTTATCTTTATATTTTTCCTGAAGCTCTCTCACGCTGTCGGTATAATCCTGCGTTCTGTAAGGCTTCATTCTGAAGTCGCTGTACTTAAAGCCGTCGGGAAAAATATACGGCGCATGGTCGGAAAAGCCCATAGTCGTATATCCGTTTTCTATTGCCGCAAGAACGAAATCCTCATCCTCGCCCCGCGCGTGGTTGCAGCGGTAGGTGTGCGTGTGAAGGTTAAATTTACCCATATTATTTTACGCTTTCCATAAACTTAATAAACTGAGACCTGCCTTCGTCGTTTCTCTTATAAACACCGCACTGCTCAAGAATGGAGGTAAATACATTTCCTATCTCATCCTTGAGAACGTCAACGCAGTTATCGGCGTTAACTTCGCGGCTTTTCATAATATCTTTTGCCCATTCTGCGTGCTTTGCGATTTTCTCGTCGGCTGAAATATCCTTTGAGTTTATC